>NZ_DJSX01000104.1:0-5634 GCF_002439135.1 Pseudomonas sp. UBA6323
CCGTGACGTCCAGTGCGGTGGTCGGCTCGTCGGCGATCAGTAGTTGCGGCTCGTTGGCCAGGGCCATGGCGATCATCACGCGCTGACGCTGGCCACCGGAGAGTTCGTGCGGGTAGGCCTTCAGGCGCTTCTTCGGTTCGGGGATGCCGACCAACTCCAGCAACTCCAGGGTGCGCGCACTGGCAGCCTTGCCGCGCATGCCCTTGTGCAGGGCGAGCACCTCGTTGATCTGCTTCTCGATGGTATGCAGCGGGTTGAGCGAAGTCATCGGCTCCTGGAAGACCATGGCGATGCGATTGCCGCGGATGCCGCGCAGGCGACCTTCGCCGAGCTTGAGCAGGTTTTCGCCGGCGTACTCGATGCTGCCATGCGGATGGCGCGCGAGCGGGTAGGGCAGCAGGCGCAGGATCGAGTGCGCCGTGACCGACTTGCCAGAGCCGCTTTCGCCGACCAGGGCCAATGTCTCGCCTTTACGGATGTCGAAGCTGACGCCTTCGACCACGCGCTGGCAGTTGTCGCCCGTGACGAACTCGACGGCCAGGTCGCGAACTTGTAGCAGGGTTTCGTTCTGGCTCATGTCATTTCCTCGGGTCGAAGGCATCGCGGGCGGCTTCGCCGATGAACACCAGCAGGCTCAGCATGATCGCCAGCACGGCGAAAGCGCTGATGCCTAGCCAGGGCGCCTGCAGGTTGCTCTTGCCCTGGGCGACCAGCTCGCCGAGCGAGGGAGCGCCAGGCGGCAGGCCGAAACCGAGGAAGTCCAGGGCGGTCAGGGTGCCGATGGCGCCGGTGAGGATGAAGGGCATGAAGGTCATGGTCGAGACCATGGCATTGGGCAGGATGTGGCGGAACATGATCGCCCCGTTGCCCATGCCCAGCGCTCGCGCCGCGCGCACGTATTCCAGGTTGCGCCCGCGGAGAAATTCGGCGCGCACCACGTCCACCAGACTCATCCAGGAGAACAGCAGCATGATGCCCAGCAGCCACCAGAAGTTCGGCTGCACGAAGCTGGCGAGGATGATCAACAGGTAGAGCACCGGCAGGCCCGACCAGATTTCCAGAAAGCGCTGGCCGAGCAGGTCGACCCAGCCGCCATAGAAGCCTTGCAGCGCGCCGGCGATCACGCCGATCACCGAACTGGCCAGAGTCAGGGTCAGGGCGAACAGCACCGAGATGCGAAAGCCGTAGATCACCCGTGCCAGCACGTCGCGGCCCTGATCGTCGGTGCCCAACCAGTTCTGCGCCGAAGGCGGCGCCGGAGCGGGCACTTCCAGGTCGTAGTTGATGCTCGAATAGCTGAAGGGAATCGGCGGCCAGATCATGCGGCCGTCCTTTGCCGCGATCAGGTCCTGGATATACGGGCTCTTGTAGTTGGCCTGCAGCGGGAATTCACCGCCGAACACCGTTTCCGGGTAGCGCTTGAGCACCGGGAAATACCACTCGCCGTCGTAGCGCACGGCCAGCGGCTTGTCGTTGGCGATCAGTTCGGCGCCGAGGCTCAGGCCGAACAGGATGAGAAATAGCCACAGCGACCACCAGCCGCGTTTGTGGGCTTTGAAGCGATCGAGGCGGCGCCGATTGAGGGGCGACAGTTTCATGCTCAACCCTCCCGGCTTTCGAAGTCGATGCGCGGATCGACCAGGGTGTAGGTGATATCACCGATCAGTTTCACGACCAGTCCCAGCAAGGTGAAGATGAACAATGTGCCGAACACCAGCGGATAGTCGCGGTTGATCGCTGCCTCGAAGCTCATCAGGCCCAGGCCTTCGAGGGAGAAGATCACTTCGATCAGCAGGGAGCCGGTGAAGAAGATACCGATGAAGGCGGCGGGGAAGCCGGCGATGATCAGCAGCATGGCGTTGCGGAACACGTGACCGTAGAGCACGCGATGGTTGGTCAGGCCCTTGGCCCGGGCGGTGATTACGTACTGCTTGTTGATCTCGTCGAGGAAGCTGTTCTTGGTCAGCAAGGTCAGGGTGGCGAAGTTGCCGATGACCAGAGCGGTAACTGGCAGTACCAGGTGCCACAGGTAGTCGAGAATCTTGCCGCCGAGGCTGAGCTGCTCGAAGTTGTTCGAGGTCAGCCCGCGCAGGGGGAACCAGTCCCAGTAGCTGCCGCCAGCGAATAGCACGATGAGTAGAATGGCGAAGAGGAAGGCCGGAATGGCGTAGCCGATGATGATCGCCGAGCTGGTCCAGACGTCGAAGGCGCTGCCGTGGCGGGTGGCCTTGGCGATACCCAGGGGGATGGAGACCAGATACATGATCAGCGTACTCCACAGCCCGAGCGAGATCGATACCGGCATCTTCTCGATGATCAGGTCGATGACCTTGGCGTCGCGAAAGAAACTGGAGCCGAAGTCCAGCTGAGCGTAGTTCTTCAGCATGATCCAGAAGCGTTCCGGCGCCGGCTTGTCGAAGCCGTACATCTTCTCGATTTCTTCGATCAGCTTGGGATCGAGGCCCTGCGCGCCGCGATAGTTGGAGCCGGCTACGGAAACCTCGCTGCCGCCCCCCGCAATGCGGCTGGTGGCGCCATCGAAGCCTTCGAGTTTGGCGATCATCTGTTCCACCGGGCCGCCGGGCGCGGCCTGAATGATGACGAAGTTGATCACCAGGATGCCGAACAGGGTCGGGATGATCAGCAGCAGGCGGCGAATGATGTAGGCCAGCATGTTATTGCTGCGCCTCTTCGGTCGCCTGTTGCTGAGCTGCGTCTGGCTTATCGAGGTCCGGGCGCACCCACCAGGTATGCAGGCCGATATCGTAGAGCGGCGTCACTTTCGGATGCTCGAAATGGTTCCAGTAGGCAACGCGCCAGGTCTTGATATGCCAATTGGGGATCACGTAGTAGCCCCACAGCAGTACGCGATCGAGGGCGCGGGTATGAGCGATCAGATCCTGCCGCGAGTCGGCATTGATCAGCTCTTCGACGATCTGGTCGATGGCCGGGTCCTTGAGGCCGATGTAGTTGCGGCTGCCAGGGTTGTCGGCGCTGGAGGAGTGCCAGTATTCGCGCTGCTCGTTGCCCGGCGAGTTGGACTGGCCGAAGCCGCCGACGATCATGTCGAAATCACGCGAGCGCAGGCGGTTGATGTATTGCGAAACGTCGACGCGGCGAATCACCATCTCGATGCCGAGGTCGGCCAGGTTGCGCTTGAAGGGCAGCAAAACGCGCTCGAACTCGGTCTGCGCCAGCAGGAACTCGAAACTCACCGGCTGGCCATTGGCGTCGAGCATGCGATCGCCCTCGATGCGCCAGCCCGCCTGTTGCAGCAGTTGATAGGCGCGGCGCTGCTGTTCGCGGATGATGCCGCTGCCATCGGTGACCGGTACGCGGAATTCCTCGCTGAACACCTCGGCCGGAATCTTGCCGCGCAGCGGCTCGAGAATCGCCAGCTCGTCTTCACCGGGCAGGCCGCGCGACCCCAGCTCGGAGTTGTCGAAGTAGCTGCGGGTTCGGAAGTAGGCGCCGTTGAACAGGCGCTTGTTGGCCCATTCGAAGTCGTACAGCAGGCCCAGCGCCTCACGTACGCGGCGATCCTGAAACTGTGGCCGGCGGGTGTTGAAGATGAAACCCTGCATGCCGGTCGGGTTGCGGTTCTGAATCTCTTCCTTGATCAACTGGCCGTTGGCGACCGCCGGGGTGTTGTAGGCGGTGGCCCAGTTCTTCGCGCTGGTTTCCAGCCAATAGTCGAACTGGCCGGCCTTCAGCGCCTCCAGTGCTACGGTGTTGTCGCGGTAATAGTCGATCTGGATGGTATCGAAGTTGTAGAAGCCGCGGCTTACCGGGAGGTCCTTGGCCCACCAGTCCTTGACCCGCTCGTAGCGGATGCTGCGACCGGCCTGGACGCGGCCGACCTTGTACGGGCCGCTGCCCAGAGGCGCTTCGAGATTGCTTTTGGCGAAGTCGCGTTCAGCCCACCAGTGCTTGGGAAGGACCGGGAGCTGGCCAACGATCAGCGGCAACTCGCGATTGCCGGCATGCTTGAACACGAAGCGCACGCTGTGCGGCGATTCCACTTCCACCTGATCGACATCGGCGTAGTAGCCGCGGTACATCGGCGCGCCTTTTTCCATCAGCGTATCGAAGGTGAACTTGACGTCCTCGGCGGTGATCGGCGTGCCGTCGTGAAAGCGCGCTTCCTTGCGCAGCAGGAAGCGTACCCAGGCGTTGTCGGGCGCCTTTTCGATCTTCTCTGCGATCAGGCCGTAGGCGGTGAACGGCTCGTCCATGCTCTGCACGGCCAGGGTGTCGTAGATCAGGCCGATATCGTCGGCGGCAACGCCCTTGCTGATGAACGGGTTGAGGCTGTCGAAGCCGCCGAAGCCCGCCTCGCGAAAGGTGCCGCCCTTGGGGGCTTCGGGATTGGTGTATTCGAAGTGCGTGAAGTTCTCGGGGTACTTGGGCGGCTCGTCATAAAGCGTGACGGCGTGCTGCGGGGCTGCGAGGGCGAGGCAGGTGAGGCCGGTGAGGCCGAGCAGGATGAGGCTGCTACCGTGGAGCAGGAAACTGCGCAGCGGGTGGATCATCGAGCGTTCTCCGTGGGCTTCAGCCACCAGGTGCGCAGGCCCAGGGTGTAGGGCGGCGTGGTGACGAAGGCGAACCGGTTGCGGTACGCCAGGCGGTGATAATTGATGTACCAGTTGGGGATGCTGTAGTGCTGCCAGAGCAGCACCCTGTCCAGGGCGCGGGTGGCGGCGATCTGTTCGTCGCGGGTCTGTGCCGAGAGCAGCTTGTCGATCATCTCGTCGACCACCGGATCCTTGACGCCTGCGTAGTTCTTGCCGCCCTTGAGATTCACCTGGCTGGAATGGAAGTACAGCGATTGCTCCAGGCCCGGGCTGAGGGTTTGTGGCAGGGTCAGCAGAATCATGTCGTAGTCGAATTGGTCGAGGCGTTGCTTGTATTGCGCGCGGTCGACGGTACGCAGATTGGCGCGTATGCCGAGGCTGGCTAGGTTGGCGACGTAAGGCTGGAGAATGCGCTCGAGGCTGGGATTGACCAGCATGATCTCGAACTCCAGGCGTTGGCCACGCGCATTGCGCAGCTCCTGGCCGGAGGGCTTCCAGCCGGCGTCGGCCAATAGACCGAGGGCGCGGCGCAAGGTTTCCCGGGGAATGCCGCGGCCGTCGGTTACCGGTTGTGTCGGCGCCTCGGTGAACAGGCGTGCCGGCAGCTTGTCGCGGTGCGGCGAAAGCAGCAGCCATTCGGCGCCCTCGGGCTTGCCGGTGGCTGAGAAGTCGCTGTTGGGGTAGTAGCTGGCGGCGCGCACGTAAGCGTTGTTGAACAGGGTGCGGTTGGTCCACTCGAAGTCGAACATCAGCCCTAGCGCTTCACGCACGCGGCGGTCGCTGAACAGGGCGCGGCGGGTGTTCATGAACAGCGCCTGGGTCTGGGTCGGGATCTGGTGCGGTATCTCGGCGCGCACCACCTCACCACGGGCAACGGCCGGGAAGCGATAGCCGTTGCTCCAGTTCTTCGCCTGGTTCTCGATGTAGAAGTCGAATTCGCCGGCCTTGAACGCTTCGAAGGCAACATGGTTGTCGCGGTAGAACTCTACTTCGATACGGTCGAAGTTGTACTTGCCGCGATTGACCGGCAGGTCCTTGCCCCACCAGTCCTTGACCCGCT
>NZ_DJSX01000004.1:0-18324 GCF_002439135.1 Pseudomonas sp. UBA6323
GCTAAAGCCCCTCCCACGATTTCGCCCGCTCCACGGAACGAACATGCATTTATTACGCACCCAACCCGGCGCTCAGCTGCCGGCCGATAGCATCGCCGACCTTGGCCAGACCCCGGCCGAGCTGGTGATCCTGTGCACGGGCGATTCGCACCTGTCGTTGCTGGCCGAAGCAGCCCGACAACTGCCGGAGAACTACCCCAGCCTGCGCCTGGCCAGCCCGGCGCAACTGAGTAACAACGCCTCGGTGGATTACTACGTCGAGCAGGTGCTGCAGCATGCCAAGGTCATCCTGATCTCCGTGCATGGCGGGGTGAGCTACTGGCGCTACGGCGTCGAACGCCTGGTTGAGCTGGGTGCGCGCGGCGCCACGGTGATCATGGTGCCGGGCGACGATAAACCCGACCCGGAGTTGAATGCCCTCGGCAACGTCGGTGAAGAAGACAGCCAGCGCCTCTGGCAGTACCTGCGTCAGGGCGGCTTGGAAAATGCCCGCCAGTTGTTCCGCTGCATCGGCAGCCGCTGGCTGGGGCGTGACGATGCCTGGCAGGAGCCGCAAGCGCTGCCGCGCGTCGGCCTTTATTATCCGCAGCACAGCCCGGCCACGCTGGCCGACTGGCGTGCGCAGTGGCAGCCTGATGCGCCCGTGGTGGCGCTGCTGTTCTACCGCAACCATGTGCAATCGGCGAACACCGCCTTTGTCGATACCTTCTGCGAGCATCTCGTTCGTCAGGGCCTCAACCCGCTGCCGATTGCCGTGGCCAGCCTCAAGGAGGCGGCCTGCCTGGATCAGGTGCAGGCCTGGTTGGACGAGACGAGCGTCGCGCTGATCATCAATACCACCGGCTTCGCCCTGTCCAATCCCGAGGCGCCGCAGGCTCGGGTGTTCCGTCGCGATATCCCGGTGCTGCAGGCCATCTGCTCGCTGGACAACAAGGCGCAGTGGCAGGCCAGCGCCCAGGGTCTGGGCTCGCGTGACCTGGCCATGCATGTGGTGCTGCCGGAGCTGGATGGTCGGCTGATCGGCACCGCCATCAGCTTCAAGGGCCTGGCCTGGCGCAGCGAGCGTAGCCAGAGCGATGTGGTGTGCTATCAGGCCCATGAGTCGGGCATGGCTTATGTCGCGGAACTGGCGCGTAACTGGTGCCATTTGGCGCTCAAAAGCAACGATCAGAAGCGAATCGGCCTGATCCTGGCCAACTACCCGACCCGCGATGGCCGCATCGGCAATGGCGTGGGCCTGGATACGCCGGCCGCCGCGCTGAATATCCTGCAGGCGCTGCAACAGCAGGGCTACCCGGTGCATAAGCTGCCGGACAGCGGCACCGCCCTTGTCCACAGCCTGCTCGGCGGCGTCACTAACGATCTGGATGGCCTGGATACGCGGCCCTGTGCGCAAAGTCTGGCACTGGATGATTATCTGACGTTTTTCCACAGCCTGCCGCCGGCCAACCAGCAGGCGGTGCGCGAACGTTGGGGCGAGCCGCAGCAGGACCCCATGTTCCGCAGCAGGCGGATGATGGTCGCCGGGTTGCGCTTCGGCCTGTGCTTCGTCGGCATCCAGCCGGCGCGCGGTTATCAGCTCGACGCGGCGGCGGTGTATCACGACCCCGATCTGGTGCCGCCGCACGGCTATATCGCCTTCTACGCCTGGCTGCGCACGGCCTTCGCCGCCGATGCGCTGATCCACGTCGGCAAGCACGGCAACCTGGAGTGGTTGCCGGGCAAGAGCGTCGGCCTGTCCGAGGGCTGCTGGCCGCAGGCGCTGATCGGCCCGCTGCCGAATATCTATCCCTTTATCGTCAACGACCCGGGCGAGGGCGCGCAGGCCAAGCGGCGCACCCAGGCAGTGATCATCGACCACCTGATGCCGCCTTTGACCCGTGCCGAAAGCTATGGCCCGCTGCGCGATCTGGAGCGCCTGGCCGACGAATACTATGACGCCAGCCAGCTCGACCAGCGCCGCGCCGTGGAGCTGCGTGGCGAAATCCTGGCCAAGGTGCGCGAGGCCAGCCTCGATCGCGAGCTGGGTCTGCAACTCAACGACGACGGCGACAGCTGGCTGCCGCAGCTCGATGCCTACCTGTGCGACCTCAAGGAATCGCAGATACGCGATGGCCTGCATGTTTTCGGTGAGTCGCCGGCCGGGCAACTGCGCCGCGACACCCTGCTGGCGCTGCTACGCATTCCCCGTGGCGATGGCCAGGGCGCCAACGCCAGCCTGTTACGTGTGCTGGCCCGTGGCCTGGAACTGAATCTCGACCCGCTCGATTGCGATATGGGCCAGCCCTGGCAAGGGCTGCGTCCCCAGGCGTTGCAGGCTGTGGATAACAGTCTGTGGCGCACCGTCGGTGATACCCGCGAGCGCCTGGAGCTGCTGGCGCTGGGGCTGATTGAGCGGCGTCTGGCCGGCGAGCGCATCGACGCCTTCGGCGCCGAGGTGGCGCTGATCCTTGATGGTCTGGCCGAGCATATCGCGCCGTTGCTGGATGCCTGTGGCGACGCCGAAACGGGCGGCCTGCTGGCGGCACTGGAAGGGCGCTTCGTACCCGCCGGGCCGAGCGGTGCGCCGAGTCGCGGGCGCCTCGATGTACTGCCCACCGGGCGCAACTTCTTTACCGTCGATGTGCGCCATCTGCCCACACCGACTGCCTGGCGCCTCGGCTTGCAGGCAGCGGATCGCCTGCTGGAGCGCCATCTGCAGGATGAAGGCGACCACCTGCGCCAGCTCGGCCTGTCGGTGTGGGGCACGGCGACCATGCGCACCGGCGGCGACGATATCGCCCAGGCTCTGGCACTGATGGGTGTGCGGCCGGTGTGGCAGCCGGGCAGCCAGCGCGTCGAGCGCTTCGAGGTACTGCCGTTGGAAAAGCTTGGTCGACCCCGGGTGGATGTCACCCTGCGCGTCTCGGGCTTCTTCCGCGATGCCTTCAGCAATCTGATTCGCCTGTTCGACGACGCCGTGCAGGCAGTGATCGAGCTGGATGAGCCGGAAGACATGAACCCGCTGTCGGCGCGGGTCTGGCGCGAGTCGCTGGCGCTCAAGGATGGTGGTCTGGATGAAGCCGAAGCGCGGCGCCAGGCCGGCTGGCGGGTGTTCGGCGCCAAGCCGGGCGCCTATGGCGCCGGGGTACAGAACGCCATCGAGGAGCGCCTGTGGCAAAGCCGTGCGGATCTCGCCGAGGTCTACCTCAACTGGGGCGGCTACGCCTACGGCAGCGGCGCCGAGGGTGCGCCGGCCCGGCAGCGCTTCGTCGAACGCCTGGAGCAGATGCAGGCGGTGCTGCACAACCAGGACAACCGCGAACACGACATCCTCGATTCCAACGACTACTACCAGTTTCAGGGTGGCATGCTGGCGGCGGTGGAAACCCTGCGCGGGCTCAAGGTGGCCAGCTATCACGGCGACAACAGCCAGCCGGATACGCCGCGTATTCGCACCTTGAAAGAAGAGCTCAATCGTGTGGTGCGTGCCCGCGCCGCCAACCCCAAGTGGATCGAAGGCATGAAGCGCCACGGCTACAAGGGCGCCTTCGAGCTGGCCGCGACCATCGACTACCTGTTCGCCTTCGACGCCACCAGCGAGCTGGTCGATGACCACCAATATGCACTGCTGACCGATGCCTACCTGCTGGATCGCGATACCCGCGACTTTATCCAGCAGCACAACCCCGGCGCCCTCAACGATATCCTCGAACGCCTGCTGGAAGCCCAGCAGCGCGGCCTGTGGGAGAATCCCGGCGAGTATCGCGAAGCGCTGGAAAACCTACTGCTCGATAGCGAGGAAAGCTGATGCGCGCGCTTTTTTCCCCCTCTCCCATTTATGGGAGAGGGGTCGGGGGAGAGGGTTCATCCGGCACCGCCGAGCCCGTAGGGTGGGTTAGCCGCCTGTCGCGGTTGCCGGTCAACTCGTTGAAGCGGCTGCGGCGTAACCCACCGTCGGCGCCACACGGTATATCGCCTGGTGGGTTACGCGGCGCTCTACGTTTTTCTGCATATACAAGGCCGGCGTTCTGCGCCGCTAACCCACCCTACGGTTGCGATGCCCCCATTGTAGGAGGCGCTTCAGCGACGACATGCTCGCGGCTAAAGCCCCTCCCACAAAAGTCAGGTGCGACCGCTCACCTCCGCGGATCACTGCCATGACCGAACATCACTTTCCCCTCGCTGCTGTGGTCGGCGCCGATTCGCTGAAGCTGGCGCTGTGCCTGGCGGCCATCGATCCGGCTATCGGCGGCGTGCTGATCGAGGGCCCGCGCGGCATGGCAAAGTCCACCCTGGCCCGTGGCCTGGCCGATCTGCTGGAGGGCGGTCGCTTCGTCACCCTGCCGCTGGGCGCGAGCGAGGAGCGCATCGTCGGCACGCTGGATCTGGACGCGGCCCTCGGCGAGGGCCGGGCGCAGTTTTCCCCCGGCCTGCTGGCGCGTGCCGATGGCGGCGTGCTGTATGTCGATGAGGTCAACCTGCTGCCGGATCATCTGGTCGACCTGCTGCTCGATGCCGCTGCCAGCGGGGTCAACCATGTCGAGCGTGACGGCATCTCCCATCGCCACACCGCGCGCTTCGTGCTGATCGGCACCATGAACGCCGAGGAAGGTGAGCTGCGCCCGCAACTGCTCGACCGTTTTGGCCTCAACCTGGCCCTCGATGGCCAGCCGCAGCCGGCCGAGCGCGCCGAGATCGTGCGTCGCCGGCTGGCGTTCGATGCTGATCCCGCCGCTTTCCTGCAACGCTGGCAGGATGAGCAGGATGCCCTGGCGATGCGTTGTCAGAATGCCCGCCAGCACCTGGCCGATATCCCGCTGGATGACGCCGCCTTGGGCGAGATCAGCCAGCGCTGCTTCGCTGCCGGCGTCGATGGTCTGCGCGCCGACCTGGTCTGGCTGCGCGCGGCCCGCGCCCATGCCGCCTGGCGTGGCGCGGCGGCTATCGAGCCTGTGGATATCGACGCGGTGGAGGACTTCGTTCTGCGCCATCGACGTAGTCAGCAACAACCGCCGGCTGCCACGCCGCCCGAGCAGAGCCAGGCGCCGCAGCTGGCGCAGGAACAGAGCCAGGGCGAAGGCCAGGGGGGCGAGCTGCCGGCGCAGCCACAGGCCATGGGCGAGCGGCGGGTGCCGCCGCGTTGGCCAAAAAAGCTCTGAGCATCCGCCCGCGCACAGCCACTGGCGCGGATGCCCGTAACCGGCCTGGACGACTCGGCGGCGGCCTGCGTGGCGCTGCACGAGCTGGCGTGGCCGGACGTATCGACTGGCCGGCGACTTTGCGCCAGGGCCGGCCGCAACGCCGCGAACAGCTCGTATTGCGCCCGCGCAGCCAGCAGGCCGAAGAGCTATGGCTGGTGCTGGTGGATGCCTCCGCCTCCACCCGCCGCCATGGTGCGCTGAGCCGGGCCAAGGGCGTGCTCGCCGAAGTCTTCGACAGCGCCTACCGTCAGCGCGCGCGCCTGGCCGTTTTGCAGGCCGGTGGCCGTGAAGCGCAATGGCTGTGGCAGGGACGCAAGGCCAGCGCCGAGCTGCATCGCTGGCTTCACGAATTGGGCGCCGGTGGCGGTACGCCGCTGCTCGACGCGCTGCGCCAGGCCGGCGACTGGCTGTTGCGTCGGCAACGAGCGAAACCGAGCGAACGGCAGCGTCTGTTGATTCTCACCGACGGTCGCTTGCGTGACCTGCCGTTACTGGCGCCGCTGCCATGCCCAACTCTGCTGCTCGATACCGAGCGCGCGCCCATCCGCCTGGGCCGCGCGCGCCAGCTGGCGCAGGCGTTACAGGCCGACTACCAACATATCGACGATCTGGCGCCGAGCGCGCCGGGTCGCACCTGGAGAACCCCATGAAAACCCTGCTGCTGGTCGGCATCGGCGCCGGCGACCCGGACTACATCACCTACCAGGCGATCAAGGCGCTGCGACGCAGCGACGTGATCTTCCTGATGGACAAGGGGGCGGCCAAGCACAAGCTCAATGCCCTGCGTCGCGAAATCTGTACACGTTTCCTTGAGGGCCACACACCGCGTTTCGCCGAAGGCATGCAACCGGAGCGCGAACGCGAGGCTGCCGACTACCGCGCCAGCGTCGACGAACTCAACCGTGACAAGCAGGCGGTGTTCGAGCAACTGATCGACGAGCAGATGGCCGATGGCGAGACGGCGGCCTTCATGGTCTGGGGCGACCCGTCGCTGTACGACAGCAGCATCCGCATCATCGAGGCCATCGCCGCGCGCCGTAGCGACTTCGTCTATGACGTGATCCCCGGTATCACCAGCCTGCAGGCGCTGACCGCACGCCACCGCATCCCGCTCAACAGCATCGGCCGCGCCGTGGAAATCACCACCGGCCGCCTGTTCGCCGAAGGCTGGCCGCAAGGCGTGGACAGCGTGGCGGTAATGCTCGATGCCAAGGACACCTACCGCCGCTTCGTCGGCCAGGGCCTGACCATCTACTGGGGCGCCTACGTCGGTACTGCCGACGAAATCCTCATCGCCGGGCCGCTGGACGAGGTGGCCGAGCGCATCGTCACGACCCGTGCCGAAGCGCGGGAGCGTAATGGATGGATCATGGACAGCTATTTGTTGAGGAAGGAAGGTTCGGGATAGTTGTGGCTATCGAAATGGTGGACAAGAAGAGAGTTGTCCACCCACGCGTTACTCGTGTTTTGAGTCGGCCTGCAGCGATTTTTCCATCATGATGGTGCGTTCCGGGCCATGGAACTCGTCGCGAATTTTCCGATAGCCCATGCTGGCGTAAAAGCCTTCTGCGGTCAGCGATGACGGCACCAACAGCCGGGAAATACCGGCGTTCAGCGCCTCGGTATGGATCGTCTCCATTAGCTTGCGACCCACTCCGCTGCCCTGATGGCCGGGCTCGACGAAGACCGTTCTGACAACCTCGCCGTCGAGGCTGGCGGTGGCGATCAGATCGTCTTGTATCAAGGCGACGAAAACCTTGCGCTTGTTGAGCAATACAGCCACAGCTTCGGGTGTGAAGCTTTTCTCGACCTGGGCGATCACCTCAGCTGGATAGTCCTGAGCGTTCGACTCGTGTAACGCGGTGATCACTATACGGCTGATCGCCGCCGCATCCTCCTTCGTCGCAAGCCTGATCCTGCAGTCCATGCTGTTCTCGTTCTGTCGTCGGTCAACGATCCAATCGTCCTTAACGTATTTCCATTCCTTGAGCCCGGAAGGCCTTTTCCAGGTCGGGAATATCTTCACGAGCAAGTATCTGCTGGGCGTGGTGCTCTTCCTTCAACTCGAACAGCCTGAGTATCAAGGTGGCGAGTAGTGTGTCCCGGTCCTCCAGGTTTGAGTTGCCCATAGCGAAATCGACAGCTTCGTCGAAGCAGCGCTTATCTATTAATGACTCAAGATGCTCGAGTAATTCTTGCATGCTGTACCACGCTGCCTGGACTCGGATGAGCCCGAACAGGCAGAACAGTGCAAAGCCGGTCATGGCCAGCCCCAGGCCCAGCAGTAAGCCTCCTTCACCACTATCTCCCGCTAACCGCGCAGATGTTGGACGGTACGGGAGGTATTGGACGAACATCGTTTTGGGAAGTACACCTAAGCCAGCTCTGTAGCTGGTTAGGCCGCGCGCGCCGAAAACCACCTGTTCGCCGTCTGCTGTGGTGAACAGAATGTCATAGCAGTACTCATGTCCGAAGCGCGTGCCGTTGCTGCAGGTGGACTCATTGACGACCTGACCCAAGGTGATCACCCCATGCTGCCCAAACTCTCCGTTCTGGGCCACTTCATCGCTGTACAGGATCAAAAAGAAGACACCGCCTGCGGCTATGGCGATTAATGTGACGACCACCCAGAACTCCAATGTTCCTACGAGTCCTTTACTGCAGCTTGCGCGCACTGCACTGCGAATAGCGCGCCAGTACCTCAAGATCTGGTCCATCAGTCGTCCTTGCCTCCAGGCTCATCCTGTCCTTCTATAAGGCGTTTTCTACGAGCTCACCGCCTTACAACCAACTCCAGGACAGTCCGGTATACACCCCAAACCCTTCCCCGGGCGTGGAGCGCGCTACATCCGCGCCGTTGTCGTTATAGCCCGGTGTAACGGTGGCGGCATAGCGTTTGTCGGTCAGGTTGCGCAGGTCGAGCCAGGCTTGCCAGTCGTCTTTCGGCGAGGCGTAGCCGAGGGTGGCGCCGAAGGTGGCGTAGGCATCGGCGTAATAGGAGTTGGCGTAGTCCACCGCGACCTTGGAGGCGTACTGGGTGTTGACGCCTGCGTAGAAACCGCTCGGGTGGTCGTAGCGCAGCTCGGCCTGGTAGTAGTGGCGCGGCAGGCCAGGCAGGCGGTTGTCGCCGAAGGCGTCATCGTCGCGGTAATGGAAGTCGCTGAAGGTGTAGGCCTGGCGCAGGCTCAGGGCGCCAGCGGCGCCGCCTTGCCACAGCGGGCTGGTCAGGCCGGCTTCGATGCCCTGATGTACGGTGGGGCTGGCGTTGGATTCGGCGAATACGTTGGGCTCGATCTCGACGGTGAGCAGCTCGTGGCGTACCTGCGAGTAGTAGTAGGTCAGCTCCCACTGGCCCAGTGCGGACTCGCCTCGGCCGCCGACCTCGAAGGTGATGGCGGTCTGGTTGTCCATGGAGATCGGCGCCCGTTGGCGGGACGCGTACGGTTGGTTATTGGCCGGGAAGCGCAGTGGCGAGCTCCAGATCATTGACCAGGCATGCGGTGGCTCCACCGAGCGGCTGATATTGCCGAATAGCTGTGCTTCGGGATTGAGTTGGTAGCGCAGGCCGATACGTGGAGCGTAGTCCCAGGTGTGCTCGCTGAGCCTGTCGTCGGTGGACGGCCAGGTCACTTCGGCTTCACGGCGGGTGTAGATCAGCGCCAGACCGCTGGTCAGCCACAGATTGGGCGTCAGTTCCAGCTCGTTGCCGATGTGCAGCACGCTGTCCGAGCCCAGGTGCTCATAGGCACGCATCAGAGTGCCGGCCGGGTAGGGGGTGCCGTTGACGTCAATCGGCAGCGCCGCGGTTTCCTTGGATTTGCTGCTCGGCAGGTTGGTGGTGTTGCGCAGTCCAAGGGTAGTCACGCTGTTCAGGCCGAACAAAGTGTGCCCGCGCATGTAGTTCAGAGTGCCGCTGATATCGCTGTAGTCCACGCGGATACGGTAGGCGCCGCCGCGATAGGCGGTCTCGGTGATATCCATGGGGTAGTGGTGATAGGCCAGGCCGGCGACCAGGGTGGAGTCGTCGTCGATGCGCCAGGTGGTCTTGTTGGCCAGCCAGGTGCTGCCGGGCTGGTCGCGGTAGGCGTCGATACGCAGGTTGTTGGCGGCTGCGGCGCGCGGGTCATGCTCGATCTGCGCTTTGGTCAGGCGACCCGGTACTTCATGCTCGGTCTCTCGATAGCGCAGGTAAAAGCGCGTTTCCAGATTCTCGTTGAGTCGGTAGCCGAAGTTGGCGGCGAGGCCTTTGCCCTTGCCTGAGGAATGATCCTGATAGCCGTCGGTTTCGCTATCGGTCAGGGCCAGGTAGTAGTCGAAATCGCCCAGCACCTGGCCGGAGGCGATGCTGCGTTTCTGGTAGCCACGGCTGCCGGTTTCATAGCGCAGTTGCAGCTTGGGCGCGGTGTAGCCGGTGTGGGTGATGTAGTCGATGGCGCCGCCCAGGGCCAGCGAGCCACGCTCGAAGCCATTGGCGCCACGCAGCACCTCAGCGCGACTTATCCACAAGGGTTCCAGCAGTTCGTAAGGTGTGCCGCCGGGGCCGGTCAGTGGCAGGCTGTCGAGCATGATATGTGTGCCGGAAGCATGCGAGCCGGGGCCACGGTTGATCCCCGAGCCACGCACGCTGATCTTCACGCCTTCGTTGCCGGGCGACTGCGCGTAGACGCCCGGCTGGTAGGCCAGCACGTCGGCGATACCGGCCACGCGACCCTGTTCGACCTTGGCCATGTCCACCAGGTTGGTGGCGCCGGGGACCTGCTCCAGCGCCTCGCGCGCAGCTTCCTCTTCGCTCATCTGCA
This sequence comes from Pseudomonas sp. UBA6323, assembly GCF_002439135.1. Taxonomy (NCBI): domain Bacteria; kingdom Pseudomonadati; phylum Pseudomonadota; class Gammaproteobacteria; order Pseudomonadales; family Pseudomonadaceae; genus Pseudomonas; species Pseudomonas sp. UBA6323. The sequence continues at coordinate 9,983 of NZ_DJSX01000004.1, forward strand.
CGCCGCTGACTTGCAGCGGGTCGAGCTGCACCGGCTCATCGGCGAAAGCGCTCTGGGCGCTCAGGCAGGCGAGCGCCAGCAGGGTAAGGCGGGCAGGTCGGCGGGAAAGCGGCAGGGGCGGCATGCAAGGGCTCCGTTGAGCGGGCGGCGACTCTGTCTGATGGAGGTCGCGAGGTGTGGGTCACGGTCAAGCCGCCAGCCGACGCAATCAGTGTGCTTGACCAGGGGCGCGCCCTGATGCGGGCATCGATCAGCAGTGCCAGTGGCTATCCCCAGGCTTGACCGGCCTGCATGCTCTGGCTCATCAGATGGGCATGACGGCGATGGTGTGCTTATGAGTCTGCGAGTCGCTGCCGATTGCAGCAGGACGGGGGCGCCTTGGCAGTCTGCGCGGCAGACTGTGTACAGGACTGCGCCAGGTGGCGCAAGGCGCACGCCGCTGTGGGGGATGCTGTGCCGCCGGCAGACGAACCGTAAGCCGGCGGCTCAGGGTCAGGCGGGTGTGAAGAACCCGGTGATCGCCGCGTGCGCGCTGGCACGGGCTTCGCTCAGGGCAGGTTCGCCACGGGCAGTGCCTTCGACGCAGAAAAAGTGCAGGTCGCGCAGGCCCACGGTTGCCAGCGCGGCCTGCAGGTAGGGACGCAGAAAGTCCGGTTGGCGCGCGTGCTCGCCGCTGATCAGGCCGCCCGAGGCGATCGCCACGTACACCGGGCGGTCGCGCAGCAGGCCGACCTTGCCTTGCGGTGTGCCGTTGAAGGTCACGTGGATGCGCACGATGTGGTCGATCCAGGCCTTGAGCGCAGACGGCACCGTGTAGTTGTGCATCGGCGTGGCGATCAGCAGCATGTCGGCGTCGTCGAGCTGGCGGATCAGCTCGGCGGAACGCTGCAGCGTGCTCCCCGCTTCGGCCTGCACCGCACCGGGCGCCGAGGCAAGCGCCACCGCGTAGGCGCTGTCGGCATGCGGCAGGTCGTTGAGGTCGATATCCTGCACCGCGAGCGAATGGCGGGCGGCCAGGCCGTCAAGCACCTGCTGCGACAGGCGCAGGCTTTCCGAATCGGCGCCGCGTGAGCTGGCGATGAGGCGAAGGATGCGAAGGGGAGTGCTCATGCTGACGTTCCTCTGCTGAAGCTGGCCTCAGGCCAGGTTGGCCTTTTCCAGCCCGTACAGCTTGTCGGCGGAGCCGGGCACGTTGCGGAAGGCCACGCTGAGGCGGTTCCAGCCGTTGATGGCAACCACCAGGAACGACAGGTCGGCCAGCTCCTGCTCGGAGAACTGCTCGAGCACGCTGGCGTAGATGGCGTCCGATACGCCGTGCGGCGACAGCTGGGTCAGGGCCTCGGTCCACTCCAGGGCGGCGCGCTCACGGGCCGAGAACAGCGGCGACTCGCGCCACACGGCAACGTGGTGCAGACGCAGTTCGCGTTCTCCGTGGATCTTGGCTTCCTTGACGTGCATGTCCACGCAGAAGGCGCAGCCGTTGAGTTGCGAGGCACGCAGGGTGACCAGGTGAGCCAGTTCGGTGAGGAACGGCGTCTTGTTCAGCAGGGTGGAGAATTCCGCGTACTTGCTGGCGGTCTTGGGAGAAAGTTTGAAGTAGTCGAGACGCTGGCTCATGGTTTTCATCCGTATCCGAGTTGAGAAGAAACCGATGCCTCTCTGCTGTCGGCAGAACTACCCTGGCCCGGTGGAGATGAATGTACGCACCAGTGGCTTAACCACATAGATCCATTATTGGCGTTTTCGACTGGTCCACTTTGCGTGAATGTGCCAGTCGTCATTCGGCCAAGGCGATACTCGGATGAGGATGGCTTGCGGCCTCGGCGCCGCAAGCCTGGATGAAAGCCGTACTCAGGCCGGCTGGTAGTTCAGTGGGCGCTTCGACGTTTCCGGCAGCGCCAGGCCGCCGGCGAGGGCAATCAGGGCGATGACGATCAGGTAGTAGGCCGGTGACATGCGGTCGCCGGTCTGCTCGATCAGCCAGGTGGCGACCAGCGGCGCGGTGCCACCGAAGATGGTGTAGGCCAGGTTGTAGGTGAAGGCCGAGGCGGTGTAGCGCACCCGGGTCGGGAACTGCTCGGACAGCAGCACGGCGGTGACCACCCCGCAGATCACCGCGCCGATCGCCAGCAGCATGGCGCCCAGCGCCGAGGGCAGCAGCGCGCCGGAGGTGGCCAGGGTAAAGGCTGGGTACACCGCAACGATCAGCGCGACCCCGGCGGTCAGGATGGTGCAGCGGCGGCCAACGCGATCCGAATAGCGTCCAACCAGGGGGCACAGCAGCGCAGCGAAGATCAGCGCCACCAGGCTGGCCAGCAAGGCGGTCGAGCGTGCCGCACCACCGACCACCTGCATGTAGGTGGTGAGATAGGTGGTGAACATGTAGAACGACAGCGCCGTGGCGGAAATGAATGCGCCCAGGCAGGCGATGGTGGCGCCGTGCAGGCGCAGGGTTTCCTTCAGCGGCGAATGCTCCGGCGCAGGTTCGGCTGCCATTGCCTTGAACGCCGGCGACTCGTCCAGGCGCAGGCGCATGTACAGCCCCACCAGGCCCAGCGGCGCCGCGATGAGGAAGGGCAGGCGCCAGCCCCAGGCCTGCATCTGCTCGCTGCTGATGATCTGGTCGAGGCCGAACACCAAGCCGGCCGCGGAGGCGAAGGCGAGGAAAGTCGACACCGGCACGAAGCTGCCGTAACGGGCCTTCTGTTCGGTGGGTGCGTGCTCCATGACGAAGGCACAGGCGCCGGCGTACTCGCCACCGGCGGAGAAACCCTGCAGGCAGCGCGCCAGCGCCAGCAGCAGCGGGGCGAGCAGGCCGATGCTGGCGTAGGTCGGCAGCAGGCCGATCAGTGTGGTGGCGCCGGCCATCAGCAGCACGGTGATCGACAGCACGCGCTTGCGCCCGATGCGGTCGCCGAGGATGCCGAAGAAGATCCCGCCCAGCGGACGCAGGGCGAACGACACGGCGAACACCGCGAAGGTTTGCAGCAGCGCCAGAGTCGGATTGCCCGGTGGGAAGAACAGCGAGGCGATGGTCACGGCGAGGAAGCCGTAGACGGCGAAGTCGAACCACTCGACGAAGTTGCCGATGGCCGAGGCGGCGATGACCTTGTGCAAGGTGGCCGGGCTGACTTGCTGACCCCTGTGGATGGCATTCATGCGGCGCTCCTGATCCCTGATTCAGACGGTTTCAGGCAGGTTACGGAGCCATGGCGCGCCTGAGGGCTTCGCAGACGACGGTGGCGTTGCCGTGAGCGACGCCTCTGCAGCCTCAGCGCGCCAACGGCAGTGCGATGCCGATCAGCACGAAGAGCACCCCGCAACTGCGATTGAAGGCGCGACCGCCGCGCTGCAGCCAGGGCCGCACCCGAAAGGCCAGCAGCGCCAGTAGCAGCTCGACGAGAAACTCGACCACGGCGAAGGTGGCAGCCATCACCACGAACTGCACCGCCAGGCCGCGCTGCGGGTCGAGGAATTGCGGCAGGAAGGCGCCGTAGAACAGGATCACCTTGGGGTTGGACAGCGCCGACAGCAGGCCCTGGCGAAACAGCCGGCCGGCGCTGGGGCGGGCGCCGCTATCGGCCAGCGTGAGGTTCATCGGTGGCGAGCGCCATAGCTGCACGCCCAGCCAGATCAGGTAGGCGCCGCCGATCCACTTGAGTGCCAGCAGCGCGGTGGGAGCGGTCTTGAGCAGGGCACTGAGACCGAACATGGCCAGGGCGATCAGCACGCTGAAACCCACCACACCACCGAGGATGGTGGCCAGCGCCATGCGCGCGCCGTAGAGCCCGCCGTGGGTCAGCGCCAGCAGGCTGTTGGGGCCTGGCGTCAGCGCCAGGCCGAGGGTAGCGACGAAGTAGACGAGCCAGAGTTCGACGGCCATGTGGGTCTCCTGAGAATGCGCGGCCAGTCTAATCAGCAGCAGGGGCTGGATTGAGGTAAATTCTGGTCATATAACAGTCGATTCTGGACTATGCATGAGCGAAAACCCCGATCTGCGTTTCCTTCTGCTGCCGCTGCCGGAGTTCGCCCTGCTGCCGTTCGGTGGCTTTCTCGACAAGCTGCGTTTCAGCGCCGATGACGAGGACTACAGCCGCCAGCGCTACTGCGCCTGGACGATTCTCGGCCTGCAGCCGGGGCATGTGTCGTCGAGCAGCGGTGCGGCGTTGCGAATCGAGGTCACGCCGGAGGAACTCGATCTGGCCGACTACGACTATCTGGTGCTGTTCGGCGGGCGCAGCGCACAGGCCACGGCGGCGCTGGCGCCGGCCTACCGTCCCTTGTTGCGGCGCGCCGTGCGCGCTGGCGTGAAGCTGGCTGCGATCGACAATGCGAGCTTTCTGCTGGCGTCCTGTGGCCTGCTCGATGGCCATCGGGTTGCGCTGCACTGGCGTCACGAGGCGGAGTTTCGTGCCAGCTTCCCGCGCCTGCGTCTGGCGCGCGAGCGTCTGTACAGCATCGAGTCCGAACGGATTTCCTGTGCCGGGGGCACGGCGGCCATCGACCTGGCGGTGGAACTGCTGGCGCATGGCTGTGGCCGGGCACGGGCGCTCAAGGGCCTGGCCGATATGCTGGTGGACGAGACGCGTAGCGGCCAGCACGCGCTGCGCTCGCTGCAGGGCACTTCCAGCGGCGAGCGCCACGTCGATCGTGCCATCGCTCTGATGCGCCAGGGTCTGGCCAGCGCCGAGGGCATCGAACGACTGGCGGCCAGCGTGGGTATCAGCCGTCGTCAACTCGACCGCCTGTTTCACGCCCGTCAGGGCATGAGCGCGCGCGAGTACTGGAACGAGCTGCGCCTGCAGCACGTGCGCTGGCGCCTGCTCAATTCCAGCCACAGCCTGGCGCAGATCGCCGACGAGGTCGGCGCCAGTGATGCCAGCCACCTGGGCAAGCTGTTCCGCCAGCGTTTCGGTACCACACCCGGGGCGATGCGCCGCCAAGCCAAACCCACGGCGTAGGAGCGGCTTCAACCACGAAGCTGTGACAGCAACGGCAACCACACCGAGGCCAGCAGCAACAGGGCCATGCAGCGGTTGAACAGCAGCAACCGCGACGGTTGCCGCAGCAAGCGCGTGCTGCCGATGCCGAGCAGGCCCCAGGCCAGCAGGCAGGGCGTGGACACCAGCAGAAACAGCGTCGCGTAGCTCGCCACCGCGCCGAACGAGGCCCGGCCGTCGAGGAAGATCGCGGTGACCGACACGGTCATCAGCCATGTTTTGGGGTTTATCAGTTGCAGGCCGGCCCCCTGGATGAAGCCCTGACGCTGGTCGACCCCTTGCTCGTGCAGATCGGTCGCGTCACGGCGCATCAGCTTGCAGGCCATCCAGCTGATCCAGATCGCGCCGGCCCAGGTCATCGCTATCTGCAGCAGCGGTGCACGGGCCAGCAGTTCACCCAGGCCCAGGCCGACCAAAAGCAGCATCAGGCTGGCACTCAGGCTGGCGCCGACCGCGATGGCCAGGGCGATTGACAGGCCGAAGCGGGCGGCACTGCCGAGGATCAGCAAGTTGGTCGGCCCTGGCGTGATCGAGGCCGCCGAGGCGAAGAGGATGAAGGGCAGCCACTGGTTCATGGCCGGCCTCGGGTGGCGGTGAATGGCATCGGCAATCGCTCCATATCGAATATGGCGCGATTGTCCGGCTGCCGATTCAGCGGTCTTGAAGCTTTGTGCAGAGGTTGCGGTAGGCGCCTGGGGTCAGGCCATTGGCGCGGCGGAACCAACGCCCCAGGTGGCTCTGATCGGCAAAACCCAGGTCACTGGCGACCTGCGCCGGTGCCGTGCCGAGGGCCAGCAGACGGCGGGCGCGCACCAGACGCAGCTGGATCAGGTAGCCATGCGGAGCGATGCCGAAGGCCGCCTTGAACGCGCGGCTGAGGCGAAAGCGGTCGACGCCGCAGACCCGTGCCAGTTCGTCGAGGCCGATGTTCTCGTGAAAGTGTGCGTGCAGGTACTCGCGGGCACGCAGCGCCACGCTGGGAATCTGCGGGTTGCCCGGCAGGCGCTGGCGCCAGTGCAGGCTGCGCGAGATGCGTTCGAGCAGCGCATCCAGCGCGGCGTCGCGCACCATGCGCGGCTCGTCGTCGTTCAGCGCTTGCAGGGCATTGGCGATGCACGGCAGTAGGCCGGGGTCGTCCGGCTGGGTGCGCGGTACGCCGGGCAGGCAATCGCTGGGCGCCTGTTCGAACAGCGCCGGCAGCGCGCGCTGCAGCCAGGCCGGCTCGAGATAGAGCGTGGAGTAGGTGAAACCGCCCGGCGCTGGCGCATGCCCGTCGTGAATGTCGCCGGGTTCGAGGAAGAAGGTCTGCCCCGGCACGCTGCTGAACAGCGCACGGCGGCAGTGAAATTGCTGCACACCCTGTTCGGTGAAACCGATCAGGTAGCTGTCGTGCCAGTGCGGGTCGTAGGCGTGGCCCTCGAAATGCGCACGGATCACCTCGATGCCGGTATCGGCATCCTGCTTGAGGTCGACCCATGACTGCGCGTTCATCGCCTGTTGCCTATCGCTGCTGTGGACCGATGAGCTTAGCGCGTTCGGCGCGCAGGCCTAGAAGGTTTGTGCAGCTGGTGAAAAGCTCGCGGACAAGTCCGCTCCCACAATTCCAGCGGCACTCTGTGGGAGCGAACTTGTCCGCGAGCTTTTTTCTCCAACATACCCCTACAGTTCGGGATACCAGCGCGGCGTATACACCCACTCGCCGCCATCGGCACGGGGGAAGCGACGGGTCTGGCTGGAGCCGATGATCACCAGGGTGCGCATGTCGACCATCTCCGGGGTCAGCTCGCCGAGGGTAAGGCTGCGCAGGGCTTCGGCGGGGCGGCCGATATCGCGGCCGAGCACTACCAGGGTCTGCGGTTCGCGATGTTGGCGCAGCAACTCCAGGGCGCGGCCGAGCTGCCAGGGGCGCGCTCTGGAGATCGGGTTGTAGAAGGCCATGGCCAGATCCGCTGCGGCGGCATGCTCCAGGCGTTTTTCGATCACCGCCCAGGGCTTGAGGTTGTCGGACAGCGAGATCAGGCAGAAGTCATGGCCCAGCGGCGCGCCGGCCTTGGCCGCAGTGGCCAGGGCGGCGGAGACGCCTGGCAGCACCTCCAGTTCGACGCCGCGCCAGGTCTCGCTTTGCGGGCTTTCCAGCGCTTCCATCACGGCGGCGGCCATGGCGAATACGCCGGGATCGCCGGAGGAAATCATCACCACGCGGCGGCCGCTGGCGGCCAGTTCGAAGGCGTGGGCGGCGCGCTGCAGCTCCTCGCGGTTATCGCTGGGGTGCAGGCATTGATCGGCACGCAGCGGGCCGGCCATCTTCACGTAGGTGTCGTAGCCGAGCAGGTCTTCAGCCTCGTCGAGGGCACGGCGCACGGCGGGGGTCATATGCTCGGCGGCACCGGGTCCGAGGCCGACCACGCTAAGGCGGCCACGGCGCTGGCCGAGGCGCTCGATATCCAGCGGCCGCTCGCCCAACAGCAGGCGCAGGCCGTCGCCGATATGGTGCTCGGGCGGCAGTTCGCTGGTGTTGTGGATAAAGCGCAGCGGCAGGCTCAGTGCCTGCGCTGCCGCGTGCAAGTCAGCGTTGGCCATCAAGCTTTTATCCGCGATCAGGCACGCCAGCGCCTGCGGCGCCAGGTTGGCGGCGCTGAGTGCCTGCTGCAGGTGCGCCGGCAGGTCGGCGCCGGGGCGTTCGATCAGCGCGGCGGCGCAGCGCGGGTGGATCAGCAATTCGTCCGGTTGCGCCGGGCGCGCCTGCGCGGTGACGTGGATGACCCTGCGGGCGGTGTTATCCACAGGCAGTTGCGTCGTCTCCAGCCAGGGTGCCTGGCCGTCGATGCGTACCGTTTCGCCACCGAGCAGGTCGCTGACGAAGCGCTTGCCTTGCTGCAGGTCGGCCAGCGCGTAGCCGGCAGGCGGCTCCAGCAGGCAGGTGCCGAAGCGCAGCTCGCCGCTGGTGGTGATGGCTGGCGTGACGTCCAGGTGCGCGGCGATCTCGCGGGCCAGGCGGTTGACCCCAGCCAGGCCACCGAGCAGCGGCACCACGGCGCTACCGTCTTCGGCCAGGGCCAGCACCGCCGGCTCGGCGCCCTTTTCCGCCAGCAGTGCGGCGAGGCTGCGGATGACGATGCCGGCGGCGCACAGCGCCACGAGCGGCTGGCCGGCGCGATACAGCGCGCGCAGGTGCTCACCAAATTCATCGTAGTGATGATCGGCGCCATCGGCGCGGCCGCGCAAGCCATGGATCACGGCCTGTGGATAAAGCGCCTTGAGGCGTTGTGCAGTGGCCAGCGCGCTGGCGCCGAGGATGACGATGTTCATACGGTAAATCCTGTAGATCCTATGTTCGGCCGC
>NZ_DJSX01000111.1:0-3116 GCF_002439135.1 Pseudomonas sp. UBA6323
CAGCTTGATCTCGATCATCTTCACCTGCGGGCTGGCCGCCTGCACGGCGAAACGTTCGGGATCGAAGCGGCCGTCCGAGGCGCGGCAGCCGAAGTAGCCGCTGCCCAGCTCCCAGACCAGATCGCCGCCGTGCTCGCGATGGTAGGGGCTGATGCTGCCTTCGCCGGTGTCATGGTAGAACTCGCCGAGTTTCGCCCCTTCGTTGAGGGCGCGAATGGCGTTGGCACTGAGTGAGCCGAAGCTCATCGCCGAGATGTTGAACAGCGAGGCCGAGTACGGCTGGCTGCATTGCGGCCCGCCGATCTCCACGCGAAAGCTGCAAGGGTCGCTGAGCGGCGCCGGGCGCATCGAGTGGCTGATGAACTCGAAGCCGTTCTGGTACACGTCGCTCAAGGTGCCGAAGGGTTTGTCCGAACCTTCGTTCTTGGCGCGGGCGTAGACCAGCGAGCGCTGGGCGCGGGAGAAGGGCAGCTGTTCGGCATCGCCTTCGAGCAGGTACTGGCGGATTTCCGGGCGGATGCCTTCGACCAGATAGCGGATATTGCCCAGGATCGGATAGTTGCGACGTACTGCATGGCGGGTCTGCAGCAGATCGCCGATACCGATCAGGCTGAGCACGCCGCCGATCAGGGTTAACGGCCATATCCATTCATGAGCGAGGTAGGGCAGGCTGGCCAGGGTGAACAGCACGCAGAACGCGAAGAATGCATAGCGGCTGAGCAAAGAGAGGTTCATGAAGATTCCCGCAACGTAAGTCAGGTGGAGATTTTAGACCAAAAGGCTATAACGGGTCACGTTCTGTCCGTGCAGACACTCTCAAGGGCTAAGGACGAACACCGATGCCCTGTGGCACACTCAGTGGCCCGGAGCCAACCATCGCCAGAGCTTGGCCCGCGTCCCCCGATTTTTCGGCCTGCGCCCATTGTCGCCGGCCTACTGCCTGAGGCCGCCAGCGGCCAAGAAGAGGAATGAGCGTGCATAACGTCGTGATCAGTGGTACCGGCCTCTACACCCCGGCCAACAGCATTTCCAACGACGAGCTGGTGGCATCCTTCAATGCCTACGTGCAGCAGTTCAATGCCGATAATGCTGAAGCCATCGCCCGTGGTGAAATCGAGGCACTGAGCGAATCCAGCAGCGGCTTCATCGAGAAGGCCTCGGGTATCAAGAGCCGCTTCGTCATCGACAAGGACGGCATTCTCGATCCGCAGCGCATGGTGCCGCGTATCCCTGAGCGTTCCAACGACGAGTGGGGCATTCTCTGCCAGATGGCTGTCGCGGCGGCCCATCAGGCGCTGGAGCGTGCCGGCAAGACCGTCGCCGACATCGACGGGGTGATCGTCGCCTGCTCGAACCTGCAGCGCGCCTATCCGGCGGTAGCCATCGAAGTGCAGGCCGCGCTGGGCATCGACGGCTGGGGCTACGACATGAACGTGGCCTGCTCCTCGGCGACCTTCGGCATCCAGGCCGCGACCACCGCGATCCAGACCGGGCAAGCCCGCGCCATCCTCATGGTCAACCCGGAGATCTGCACCGGCCACCTCAATTTCCGCGACCGCGACAGCCACTTCATCTTCGGCGACGCCGCCACCGCGGTGATCATCGAGCGCGCCGACCAGGCCACCTCCAAGCACCAGTTCGATGTGGTCGGCACCAAGCTGCTGACCCAGTTCTCCAACAACATCCGCAACAACTTCGGCTTCCTCAACCGAGCGGCGGAAGAGGGTGTGGGCGCGCGCGACAAGCTGTTCGTGCAGGAAGGCCGCAAGGTGTTCAAGGACGTCTGCCCGATGGTCGCCGAGCTGATCGCCGCGCACTTGGCCGAGCACCAGCTCAACGTCAGCGACGTCAAGCGCTTCTGGCTGCACCAGGCCAACCTCAACATGAACCTGCTGATCGCGCGCAAACTGCTGGGTCGCGACGCCGAGCCGCACGAAGCGCCGGTGATCCTCGACACCTACGCCAACACCAGCTCGGCCGGCTCGGTGATCGCCCTGCACAAGAATCAGGACGACCTGCCGGCGGGCAGCCTGGGTGTTCTAAGCTCCTTTGGTGCCGGTTATTCCATCGGCAGTGTAATTTTGCGCAAGCGTTGAACTCTCTGTAGGAATGCCTGACGTGCACGGGGCGTTCGGCTTCGTGCGCAGGCCTGACCTACGGGAGTTCCATGTCCGATTCCGATCTCTTGAGGCGCCTGCTCGCCGGCGAGCAGAAGGCCTACCGTGAGCTGGTGGCTCGCTATCAGGGTGCGATGCGGGCGGTGGCCTACGCCATCGTCGGCAGCCGCCATGCCGATGAGGTGGTGCAGGATGCCTGGTTCGCCGTTGTGCGCAACCTGGCAGGTTTTCAAGGCCGCGCCAGCCTCAAGACCTGGCTGCTGACCATCACCGCCAACACCGCCAACACCGCCAAGACCCGACTCAAGCACAACCGCCGCGAGCTGCTGCTCGACGACCTGCCCGCGCCCCATGGCACGGTGGGTGACGAGCGTTTCGCCGATGACGGCCACTGGCTGCTGGCGCCGCATGCCTGGCATCAGGACAGCCCCGAAGCGCTGCTGACCGAAGATGAATTGCGCCAATGCCTGGAACACACGCTGGCCAGCCTATCCGAGCTGCAGGCCAGCGTGCTGGTGCTGCGCGAGCGTCAGGGTCTGGAGCTGGAGGCGATCTGTAATCTTCTCGACATCTCCCTCTCCAATGCCCGTGTGCTGCTGCACCGGGCACGCCTGAAAGTCTTCGCCACCCTGGAACATTTCGAGGAGACAGGCCAATGCTGACCTGCAAGGAACTGGTCGCTCATTCCAGCGATTATCTCGACGGCCAACTGACGCTGCGCCAGCGCCTAGCCGTACGCGCCCACCTGGCCATGTGCGGCAACTGCCGGCGTTTTATCCGCCAGATGAAACTGACCCAGGCAGTGATCCGGCAGATGCCGGATGAGGAGTTACCCGAACTCGACGCCTTGGCCGAGCGCTTGGCGCAGAGCCGGCGCAACCAGGGGTGAGCGGCGTGCTTGCTGGACGGCTCGGTTGCGTCCTCATGCGTAGGGTGGATGACGCTTTTTTCATCCACCGTTTGCGGTGGTTGTTCGGACTATTAACTCGGCAATCAAAT
>NZ_DJSX01000108.1:0-17053 GCF_002439135.1 Pseudomonas sp. UBA6323
AGCTTCGCCAAGCAAGGGCGTGCTGCGCGCCGACTTCGTCCCGGCCGATATTGCCCGCAGCTACGAAGCCGGTGGAGCCACCTGCCTGTCCGTGCTCACCGATATCGATTTCTTCCAGGGCGCCGATCAATACCTGCAGCAGGCCCGTGCGGCCTGTGCGCTGCCGGTGATCCGCAAGGATTTCATGGTCGATCCCTACCAGATTGTCGAGGCTCGCGCGCTGGGCGCCGACTGCGTACTGCTGATCGTCTCCTGCCTGGATGACGTGCGCATGGCCGAACTGGCCTCGGTGGCCAAGGACGTCGGCCTCGATGTGCTGGTCGAGGTGCACGACGGTGAGGAGCTGGAGCGTGCGCTGCATACTCTGGACACGCCGCTGGTGGGGATAAACAACCGCAACCTGCACACCTTCGATGTCAGCCTGGAAACCACCCTTGACCTGCTGCCGCGCATCCCGCGTGACCGCCTGGTGGTGACCGAGAGCGGCATTCTCAATCGCGCCGACGTTGAGCTGATGGAGATCAACGAGGTCTACGCTTTCCTCGTTGGTGAAGCCTTCATGCGTGCGGAAAGTCCGGGCAGCGAGTTGCAGCGCCTGTTCTTTCCCGAGCGCGGCCGTGTGGTGGCCGGCACCGATCCCGATTGAGGCATGCATGAGGGAATAAAAAAGCCGGCTTCTTTGCCGGCTTTTCTATGCGCGCTGTTTGTCAGCGAGTGCCGAAGACCACCATGGTCTTGCCCTTGACGTGCACCAGACCCTGTTCTTCCAGGGACTTGAGCACGCGACCGACCATTTCCCGCGAGCAGCCGACGATACGACCGATTTCCTGACGGGTGATCTTGATCTGCATGCCGTCCGGATGGGTCATGGCATCCGGCTGCTTGCACAGGTCGAGCAGGGTGCGTGCGACGCGGCCAGTCACGTCGAGGAAGGCCAGGTCGCCGACCTTGCGCGTGGTGTTGCGCAGGCGCTCGGCCATCTGGCTGCCCAGGGCGAAGAGGATATCCGGGTCCTGCTGGGTCAGCTCGCGGAACTTGGCGTAGCTGATTTCCGCGACCTCGCACTCGGTCTTGGCGCGCACCCAGGCGCTGCGCTCCTTCTCCGCACCGTCCTTTTCGAACAAGCCCATTTCGCCGAAGAAGTCGCCGGCATTGAGGTAGGCGATGATCATCTCGCGGCCGTCGTCGTCCTCGATGAGGATGGTGACCGAGCCTTTGACGATGAAGAACAGGGTTTCGCAACGATCACCTGCGTAGATGATGGTGCTTTTGGCCGTGTAGCGGCGGCGATGACAGTGCGCGAGCAGCTTGTCGAGGTTCTTGATTTTAGGTGTAAGGGTAATAGCAACCATGCCCGAGTCCCGAATATGAAAAGTGAAGGCCTTTGTCCAACGGCAATTTCTAATTTTTTATCCGGCCAAGTGTGCCAGCAATCCGGCGTCAGCTTAACAGACGGGGTATGACCGGGGAGTTTTTTGGGACCTGGGTAACATAACCCAAGGGAACTTTCTCGCATCGGGCGTAAATCGGATTGTTCTTCGCCTATGGTAATCTGCCCGACTTTTCCAATCTGGAGCCAATATCGATGAAAGCGCGTGTGCAGTGGGCCGGTGAAGCTCTGTTCCTCGGCGAGTCCGGTAGCGGCCATGCCGTGGTCATGGACGGTCCTCCCGAGGCTGGCGGTCGCAATCTCGGTATCCGGCCGATGGAGATGTTGCTGATCGGCCTCGGGGGCTGCAGCAACTTCGATGTGGTCAGCATCCTGCGCAAGGGGCGCCAGCCCGTGGAAAGCTGCGAGGTCTTTCTCGATGCCGAGCGTGCAGGCGAGGAGCCCAAGGTGTTCACCAAGATCCACCTGCACTTCGTGGTCAAGGGCCGTGGGCTGAAAGAGGCCCAGGTCAAGCGGGCGGTAGAGCTGTCGGCGGAGAAGTACTGCTCGGCCTCGATCATGCTGGGCCGTGCCGGCGTGGATATCAGCCACGACTACGAAATCGTCGAGCTGGGCTGAAAAAGCCGCTTCAAGCTGCAAGCCACAAGCTTCAAGCGGGAGCAGGGCAGCTCGCCCTGCTCATCAGACCCTGTAGGTAGACTTGGTCATGACCTTCGACAGTAAGGTCATGCCGAATTTGATTGGCGCCGGGAAGCGTACGCCGCCGGCTGCCAGGGCGCTGTTGGCGTGCTGTTGCTCATCGACACGCATCTGCTCGAGGATGGCGCGTGATTTGGCGTCGTGCTCGGGCAGTTGCTCCAGGTGTTCATCCAAGTGCTTGCATACCTGGTCTTCGGTGGCGGCGACGAACCCCAGGCTGACGCGATCACTGACCAGCCCGGCCACCGCACCCACACCGAAGGACAGGCCGTAGAACAGCGGATTGAGCACGCTCGGGTGGCTGCCCAGCTCGCGAATGCGCTGTTCGCACCAGGCCAGGTGGTCCACTTCCTCGTCGGCCGCATGCTCCATGGCGCTGCGCACTTCCGGCAGCTTGGCAGTCAGCGCCTGGCCCTGGTAGAGCGCCTGCGCGCAGACTTCGCCGGTGTGGTTGATGCGCATCAGGCCGGCGACATGGCGCGACTCCTCGCTGCTCAGCTCGGTGTCGTTCTGCACGATGGCGGGCGAGGGGCGACCCGAAGCGCCGCTGAATGGCAGCAGCGTGCGCAGCGCGGCATCGGCTTGCAGTAGCAGACGGTCGACGGGGGAATACTGGCGTTCGCTGGCCATGAGGCACCTCCAGAAGAAACTACCCGGCTAGTCTACTGCAAAGTCGCCAGATCGTCCGTGCCGAGAGCCAAGGTACGGTTCTCAAGGCAGCTCGCGTAGCACACGAAAACCCAGCGCATAGTCGCGATGATGTGGCTGCTTGAGGTCGCGCAGGCTACTGCGCAGGTATGTCGGGCCGCTGTTCCAGGCACCGCCGCGAACGACTCGCGGACTGTTGTCGAGCAGCCCGGCGCTCTGCGTTTCGCTGCCGTCGAAGTGTTGGGTGTAGTTTGACGCCGTCCATTCCCAGACATTGCCTGCGGTGTCATGCAGGCCGAAGCCATTGGCCGGAAACTGGCCGACGGCGGCCGTCTTGTTGCGCAGCAGGCGCGAACTGGCGCAGCCGCGGCAATGGGCACGCGGTGCCTGCTCGTCGCTGTCGAGCTCGTCACCCCACCAGTAGTAGCTCTGGCTGCCGCCGCGCGCCGCATACTCCCATTCAGCTTCGGTCGGCAGGCGGTAGCGCGCGCCCGTCTCGCGTGACAGCCACTGGGCATAGGCGTGAGCGTCACGCCAGGACACATTGATCACTGGGCGCTGTGCGGAAAGGCCCCAGCCTTCGTTATCGGGCATGGGCAGTTCGTTGGCGTCGGCGTATTTCTGCCAGTCGGCGAAGGTGACTTCGTAGCGGCCCATGGCGAAGGGTTGATCGAAGGCGATGGTCCGTTGCGGGCGTTCGTTGTCGTTGCCGCGACCGCTGGCATCGCCCATGCGAAAGGTGCCGGCCGGAATCACCACCATTTCCGGGCCTTGGCCGCCGCTGGGCAAAGGGTCGCTCATGATCTCCGTTGCTGCGGCTGGCGGGCTAAACAGCAGCGTCAGGCTTGCGGCCCAGGCAATGGATACGGCGACTGTGACGCAACGCGCTTTCAGTACTTGCACGGCGCGAGGCCTGCGGCGACGATCTGCCTGTTGAGACGGTCCATGCTGTGAGCTCCCATGCTGCGAAACCGCGGATGGTAACCCTGCTTGCCTGGCTGGCCAAACTTCACAAGGAGCAGGTGTTGAAAAACGATATTCATGATCTTGGGCTGGTGCTGGATTCCAAGGTCAAACTGGTGGTGATCGAGTCCTGGGACGAGACGCGTGTGCTGGAAACCCTGACCGGCCTGGCGGTCAAGCGTGGCCTCGGTCTGCACACCTGGTCGGTGACCGAGGGTTTGCAGCGCCTGGGCTTCGGCGGCGCGCCGGTGGACGAGTCGCCGACCCTGGAGCCGGAAGCGGCGCTGCGCATGATCAAGGCCGACCCGCAGCCGAACCTCTACGTGATGTGCGATCTGCATCCGTTTCTCGATGACAACCCGCGGCTGGTGCGCCTGCTCAAGGAAATCGCCATGAGTGAGGCGGCGCACAAACCGACCCTGGCGCTGGTGTCGCATGCGCTAAAACTGCCGGCCGAGGTGCAGCGCTACGCGGCGCGCTTCAGCCTCGCCTTGCCGTCGGAGGACGAGCTGCTGAGCATCGTGCGCGACGAGGCGGCGCGCTGGAGCGAAGGCAATCGCGGCGCGCGGGTACGCACTGACAACCGTACCCTGCAGCAGGTGGTGAAGAACCTGCGCGGCCTCAGCCATGCCGAGGCGCGGGCGCTGGCGCGCAATGTGATCTGCGACGACGGGGCGATCACCCAGGAAGACATCCCCGAGTTGAACAAGACCAAGTTCCAGTTGCTGGATCTGGAGGGTGTGCTCAGCTTCGAATACGACACTGCACGCTTCGCCGAAGTCGGCGGGTTGGTCAATCTCAAGCGCTGGCTGGCTGAACGCCAGGCCGGCTTCCTCGAGGGCAAGCAGATCGATGCGCCCAAGGGCGTGATGCTGGTCGGTGTGCAGGGCGGCGGCAAGAGCCTGGCCGCCAAGGCCGTTGCCGGACTCTGGGGCCTGCCGCTGCTGCGTCTGGATTTTGCCTGCCTGTACAACAAGTTCTTCGGTGAAACCGAGCGCAATCTGCGCGAGGCGCTGCGCCTGGCTGAACAGATGGCGCCCTGCGTGCTGTGGATGGACGAGGTGGAAAAGGGCCTGGCCAGTGGCGAGCATGACGGCGGCGTGAGCCAGCGGGTACTCGGTACCCTGCTGACCTGGATGGCCGAGCGCAAGGCGCCGGTGTTCGTCGTCGCCACGGCCAATGCCATCGACCGACTGCCGCCCGAGTTGGTGCGCAAGGGGCGTTTCGACGAGCTGTTCTTCGTCGACCTGCCCAGTGCCGAAGTGCGTGCAGATATTTTCCGTATCCACCTGCAGCGTCGCGAACTGGAGCCCGCCACTTTCGATCTGGCGCAACTGGCTGCAGCCAGCGAGGGCTATTCCGGCGCCGAGATCGAGCAGGCCGTGGTCAGCGCGTTGTACGCCGGGCAGGCGCAGCAACGGGCGGTCGATCAGGAGCTACTGCTGCGTGCGCTACAGAGTACCGCGCCGTTATCCGTGGTGATGGCCGAGCGTCTGGCTGCGTTGCGTGCCTGGGCCGATGGGCGGACGGTCAACGCGGGCTGAGGCCAGTGAACGGGCGTGTCAGGCGACCACTGAGCTTGCGTGCCAGCCAGCGCGGCCCCAGGCGTGGGCTCAGCGCCAGCAAGCGGTTGCGCCAGCCGGGAATGATGATGGCGCGGTTCTTTTCCAGCGCACGTACCGTGAGCAGCGCCACTTCCTCGGCGCTCATCATCAGCTTGCTGCCTGTGAGGCGCGTGACGTCCATCTGCGCCGAGCGGAAGAAGGCGCTGTGCGTCGGGCCAGGGCAGAGTACTGACACGCGCACGCCGCGGCCTTTCAGTTCCTCGCGCAGACCTTCGGAGAAATGCAGTACATAGGCCTTGCTGGCGTAGTAGCTGCTCATCCAGGGCCCCGGCTGAAAGGCGGCCACCGAGGCGACGTTGAGGATCTGCCCGCCGCCGTGCTCGGCCATGCGCTGGCCGAGTGCATGGCACAGGCGTGTCAGCGCCAGTACATTGACCTCGAGCTGCTCCTGCTCGCGGCTCCAGTCCTGTTCCAGGAACGGACCAGCGCAGCCAAGGCCAGCATTGTTCACCAGCAGATCGACCTGCCACTGGCCTTCGTCCAGCTCCAGCAGCAGGCCGGACAGTTGCAGTGGTTCACTCAGGTCACAGAGGCGAAACAGCACCTCGACGCCGAAGCGCTGAGCCAGCTCGTAGGCGATGCTTTCCAGTGCATCACGCCGGCGTGCCACCAGAATCAGATTGCGCCCCCGGCGCGCCAGGGCTTCGGCCAGGGCCAGGCCGATGCCGCTGGAAGCACCGGTGATCAATGCATAGCTGCGCATGGTCAGGCTTTACTGCTCCTGATATTCGGCAGCACGCTCGACATAGCTCTGGTACTGGGGCAGGGCGATGGCGGCGACGATGCCGGTTACGGGCACGAGCAGGAACAGCCAGGCCAGGACCTTGACACCGGTACTGTTCGGCGGTGGCGGCGGGCCGTAGCGGTTGACGCCCTGAGTGCCGGGAATGATCAGCATCAGCAGTGCGAACACGCTACCGATGACGGGAACGAAATTGAGTAGCCACAGCCAGCCGGACCAGCCCATGTCGTGCAGACGCTGGACGCCGATGAACACACCGATGACGATCATGCCAATCACCCCGACGGCCATGATCAGGGTGCCGAGGGCGCTGGACATCGCTGACGCACCTGCGAACAGCAAGAGCATCGGCAGCATGCACAGCAGCATGGCCATGGTCCAGCCAAGATAGCGCACTCGCCCGATTCGGCCGCTGACGCTGAATACCTTGAGCTCCGAGTACTGCGGCAGCTGCTCGGCGACATTTGCCTGCGGCGGGGCGTACGGTGATGCGGCAGCCGCAACTGGCGCGGCAGCTGGCGCCGGTGCGGCCTCGGCCAATTGCGCCTGGCGCGCGAGGTACTTTTCGATGATGATTCCGCAGGCAGAGCACTCGGCGGCCTTGGTTTGTTCGTGGCCGCATTTTGGGCAGGTCATGTTCGGCGTGGCGGCCTGCTCAGCCTGCGCAGTCTCGGCCTCGGTCGGCACCAGGCTGAGGCTGGCTGCCTGATCCAGCTCCTTGCGCACATTGGCGCCGGCCTTCTGCAGGGCGCTCAGGTACTGCTCTGCCTCGCTCTCGCCCAGATCACGTTTGAGCGCTACAGGCCCTCCGCTGAACAGGCTGTCGATGCGTGCAAGGTCGCTCTTGAACAAGCGGGCCAGGTTTGTCTTGACCGTTTCCAACGAGGCCTCGGGCATCAGTTGGCCATCGAACACTATCTTGTAGCGCGGTTGGTTCATGCGAGCTTCCTTGTCGGCGGGAAGTGGAGGTGAGCGAAGTGATCGTTCAGCATCGGGTGAGGCGTAAGCCTAGAGCGCCGTGACGCCACTATACAAGCGGCCTGAAGTGTCGCATTGGAGAATTTCAGGCGTTGCCTATTGTGCTCCAGCGGCCGACCAGTTGGCCGCGGCGTAGTAGACGTATTTCACTGAAATCACCCAGTAAGCCTTCGCTGATCGCCGGGCGCAGAAATACCCAGTCCTGGTCAGTCAGCTGCGTGGCTGCGCTGCCGATCAGACGCTCCTGATTGGCGCTGCGGCCATACAGCTTGTCGTAGTCGAGCCCTGCTGGTGAAACCGGTTGGGCCGGCCAGCGACCGCCGTACAGGTAGTAGACGTGCTGACGGTTGGGGTTCCAGGTTTCGATCAGCGCTTGAAGCGACTGCGCATAGGGCAGGGTACCGTCAAGAGCCTTGAGCACTGGGCTGGCGATCCACAGCGCTGGCTGATGATCCTCCAGCAGCGCTGTATCGAATTCTGAGGGCTTGAGCAGGGCAGAGCCAACGGCGATCTCGTTGAGCGAACTCTGCTGCTGGCTGTGCAGCAGGTAGGTCAGGCTGCCAGCGCCATTGAGCCGCGGTTCGGTCGGCCACAGCTCGCTGAACGCCTGGGCGCTGGCGATAAACTGGCGATAGCGTGTGTCGGCCTCGTTGAACGCTTTGATCTGGCCTTGCCAGAGCGGGTTGTGGGCGACATGAGCGTCATAACCCATCAGCCCCTGCAATTGTAGGCCCGGTAATTGCCCAAGCTGCTGCATTGCCTGAGCCAACGCCTGTGGCGTAGCGAAGCCGCCGCACTCGAGGCCGATATCTATTTCCAATGCGATGCGTAGCGGCCGGCCTAGCGCCGTGGCCAGTTCAGCGTATTGCTGCAGGCGTTGCCGGCTGTCGATCAACCAGGTCAACTGGCGGTCGGGATCGAAGTTCAGGTGGTGCGGTAGCTGCCGATAGAAATTCAGCGCGGCAGCGACCGGCATGGGTTTGCCGAGCAGAAGGTCGGCCTGCGGGAAACTCCTGGCCAGGCGATTGAGCTGCGGCTGATGGAAGACCATGAACCGTTGGGTTTGCAGGCGCTTGGCCAGATACTCGAGCAGACCGGTGCTGGCCAGGGATTTGGCGACCAGGCGCAGCTGGAGGCGGCCGGCCAGGCGTGCCGCCAGCAGATCGGCGTTGGCGTCGAGCCGGTCGAGGTCGAGCAGCAGCGTAGGCACGCCCTCGCCATCACGCTGCAACTGCCGGTTGAGTTCGGCGAAGTAGGCGTCATGCGCGCGACCACGATCAGTCGGGCGCAGCGCCCAGCCGCCGAGCAGTCCGAGCGCGCCCAGCCCCAGCAGGTGGCGACGCCTCATCGCGGCCAGCGTTGCCCCAGCTGCTGGCTGCGTGTCAGTGCGGCGCGGTATTCGCTATCGAGCCGCGCGACCAGTTCCTGCACCGAGGGCAGATCGTCGATACCGCCGACGCCCTGGCCAGCCGACCATACGGTCTTCCAGGCCTTGGCTTCTTCATCCATCGGTTTGAGCTTCTCGCCGTAGTTGACGTCGCCCTTGTTCTGCAGCTGTTTAAGGTCGTAGCCGGCCTGCTCCAGACTCTGGCGCATGAAACTGGCCGGTACGCCCGACACGGCGGGCGTGTGGATGATATCGGCGGCCTGCGCGCCAAGGATCATCTGCTTGTAGTCGGCCGAGGCGTTGTTCTCGGTGGTGGCGATGAAGCGGGTGCCCATGTAGGCCAGATCGGCGCCGAGCAGTTGGGCGGCGAGAATTTCATGGCCGTGATTGAGGCAGCCGGACAGCAGCACGGTCTTGTCGAAGAACTGACGAATCTCTGCTAACAGCGCGAAAGGGCTCCAGGTGCCGGCGTGGCCGCCAGCGCCGGCTGCTACGGCGATCAACCCGTCCACACCCGCCTCGGCAGCTTTTTCCGCATGGCGGCGGGTGGTCACGTCATGGAACACCAGGCCACCGTAGCTGTGCACGGCATCGACCACTTCCTTCACCGCGCCCAGGCTGGTGATGACGATGGGCACGCGTCGTTCGACGCAGATGGCCAGATCCGCCTGCAGACGCGGATTGCTGTTATGCACGATCAGGTTGACGGCGAAGGGCGCGGCGTTCGCCGAGAGGCTGGCCTCGATCTCGTCGAGCCAGGCGGCGAAACCGGCGCTCTCACGCTGGTTCAGCGCCGGAAAGCTGCCGACGATGCCGCTGTTGCAGCAGGCACTGACCAGTGCCGGGTTGGATACCAGAAACATCGGCGCAGCCACCAGCGGCAGGCGCAGACGTTGTTCGAGCAGGGCGGGCAGAGACATGGCGAACTCCTCAGCAGGCTGTGGAAAAATGTAGGCGAGGCAGTCATTGCAAGGCAAAAACAGGCGAAAAAGCGGAGTTTACGAGTTGTAAATGAGCATTTTGAGCCTGTTTTAAACGCAGCAATGGCAACGCAGGTAGTTTTTCAACGGCCTGCTAGAAGGGGCGGACGACAACCAGGATGACTATCCCCAGCAGGGCCAGCACCGGCGCTTCATTGAACCAACGATAGAACACGTGACTGCGGCTGTTCTCGCCGCGGGCGAAGCGCTTGAGCTGAGCCCCGCAGAGGTGGTGATAGATCACCAAGGCAACGACCAGTGTGAGCTTGGCGTGCATCCAGCCTTGCGTGAAGTAGTACGCCGAGTTGAGGCTGAGCAGCCAGATGCCCAAACCGAGGGTGGCGATCATCGACGGCATCATGATGCCGCGATACAGCTTGCGCTCCATGATGCAGAACCGTTCGTGACTGGCAGCGTCGTCGCTCATGGCGTGGTAGACGAACAGACGCGGCAGATAGAACAGGCCGGCGAACCAGCAGACCATGGCGATGATGTGCAGAGCCTTGAGCCAGAGATAGAGCATTTTCGCCTCTTGCGCTGAAAAATGGTCTCGATAGTAGAGTCAGTCGACGGCCTGCGTCACCTCCGCGGTTGGAGCTTGGCCGATGCGGCTTTATCATCGGCAGCTTTCCAATGGCTTTTGCAAAGGGGCATGTGATGATCAAGGTCGGTATCGTCGGCGGCACGGGCTACACCGGTGTCGAACTGCTGCGTCTGCTGGCGCAACACCCGCAGGCAGAGGTGACCGTGATCACTTCCCGTTCCGAGGCCGGCCTGCGCGTCGACGAAATGTACCCCAACCTGCGCGGCCATTATCCGGATCTGGCTTTCAGCGTGCCGGACGTCGCCACGCTGGGCGCCTGCGACGTGGTGTTCTTCGCCACCCCGCACGGCGTGGCCCACGCGCTGGCAGGCGAGCTGCTAGCCGCAGGCACGCGCGTGATCGATCTGTCCGCGGACTTCCGCCTGCAGGACGCCGAGGAGTGGGCCAAGTGGTACGGCCAGCCGCACGGCGCTCCCGAATTGCTGAGCGAGGCCGTGTACGGTCTGCCTGAAGTCAACCGCGAAGCGATCAAGACCGCGCGCCTGATCGCCGTACCCGGCTGCTACCCGACCGCAACCCAGCTCGGCCTGATCCCGTTGCTGGAAGCCGGCTTGGCCGATGCAAGCAGCCTGATCGCCGACTGCAAGAGTGGCGTCAGCGGCGCCGGCCGCGGTGCCAGCGTTGGCTCGCTGTTTTGCGAGGCTGGCGAGAGCATGAAGGCCTACTCGGTGAAGGGCCACCGTCATCTCCCGGAAATTCGTCAGGGGCTGCGCCAGGCCGCCGGTAGCGACGTCGGCCTGACCTTCGTTCCGCACCTCACGCCGATGATTCGTGGCATCCACGCGACCCTGTATGCGCGCGTGGCCGATGCTTCGGTCGATCTCCAGGCGCTGTTCGAGAAGCGCTACGCCGGCGAACCCTTCGTCGACGTGATGCCCGCTGGCAGCCACCCGGAAACCCGCAGCGTGCGCGGCGGCAACGTATGCCGGATTGCCGTGCACCGTCCTCAGGGCGGCGATCTGGTGGTGGTGCTTTCGGTAATCGACAACCTGGTCAAGGGTGCTTCCGGTCAGGCGGTACAGAACATGAACATCCTCTTCGGTCTCGACGAGCGTCTGGGTCTGTCGCACGCGGCCCTGTTGCCGTGAAACCGGGCTGGGAAGTCCGCGTCAGCGATCCACGTCGAGAGCGCAGGCGCCGCTGGTTACTGCTTTTGCTGGTGTTCGCCATACCGGCGGCCTTTGCCCTGGGTTGGTATTGGCCGCAGGCGCAGCCTCAGCAAACGTCCGAGGACACGCAAGCGCTGCTGACTCGTGTTGCCGAGCAGGATCAGGAACTGGAGCTGTTACGCCAGCGCCTGGCCGTGGTCGGCAGCAGTGACAAAGTCACGCAGCAGGCCATGGAGCAGAATCGGCGGACGATCAAGCTGCTGGAAGAGCAGATCTTCAAGCAGCAACAGGACCTGGCCTTCTACAAGGGCGTCCTCGCTCCTGCCAGTCGTCGCGAGGGCATGCGCATTCGCGCTTTCGAGCTGCAAGCCACTGAACAGCCGCGGCGATTTCGCTACAAGCTGCTGATGAGCCGGGTTGGTGCCAGTGACGAGGCCTTGCAGGGGCGTATGCGTATCACGATCGAGGGCCAGCAGAAGGGCAAGCCGGCTACCCTGGACCTGGCAACGCTGTCGGACGAGGTGAGCGATAGCAGCATCCCGTTCTCCTTCAAGCACTTTCAGTCGTTCCCCGAGGCCGGGCGCTTCGGCGAATTACAACTGCCTGAGGGCTTCGAGCCGCGTCAGGTCAAGGTTCAGGCGGAGGTCGAAGGTGACAAGCCGCTGAGCCGTACATTCGAATGGATAAAATCAGGAGCAACAATCCCCCATGTGGAGTAAAGACAAGACCAAACCCGACCTGCAGCGCTTCAGCGGCAAGACCAGCCTGATTGCCGCTGGCGCCGAGCTAATGGGTGACATGCGCTTTCAGGGCGCGGTGCAGGTGGATGGTCGGGTCACCGGTAACCTGCTGGCTACCGAGGGGCTGGTACGCGTCAGCGTCGGTGGCGTGGTTGAAGGTGAGATACGTGCACCCCATATCGTGATTGACGGGGAGGTCAACGGGGATGTCTTCGCCAGTGGTCATCTGGAATTGGGCGCCCGTTCTCGAGTGCGTGGCAACCTGCAGTATGGCCTGATGGAAATGGCCATGGGCGCGCAGATCGAAGGGCGCTTGTGCCACCTCAAGGATGGCGAGCGTCCACTTGAGCTTCCGGCATCGCTGGAAGTCGAGCAATAGTTGACCAATTTTGTAGGGCAAGCGGATAATACCTGCCCAGCAGGCTGTCGTTAATGATGGTCAGGCAACGCAGGTCGTTCAACAACCTGCTAACGCAGTAGGGCGCATGGCGCCGGGAGTTATAGCATGAGCGTCGAAACCTTCACCCCTGCCCCCTTGCACTTCACCCAGGGTGCGGCCAGCAAGGTGAAGAATCTGGTCGATGAAGAAGGCAATCCGCGCCTGAAGCTGCGGGTGTTCGTCACGGGCGGTGGATGCTCGGGCTTTCAGTACGGTTTCACCTTCGATGAGGATGTGGCCGAAGACGACACCATCGTCGAGCGTGAGGGCGTGAGCCTTATAGTCGATGCCATGAGCTTCCAGTATCTGGCGGGGTCCGAGGTCGACTATCAGGAGGGGCTGGAAGGTTCGCGTTTCGTGATCAAGAACCCCAATGCCACCACCACCTGTGGTTGCGGGTCGTCCTTCTCGATCTGAAGTCTTCGCCGGATGACGGACGCCGCGCTCGATGCGCGGCGTTTTCGTTTTCAGGCCGGATAGATGGCGCCAAGCACGCGCAGGCCCTTCGCCCCGGTGACGCTCGGGCGATTGCCTGGAATGCCTTCCAGGGTGCAATGGGCCAGCCAGGCGAACGCCATGGCCTCGACCCAGTCCGGGTCCACGCCTTCGCTAGCGGTGCTGCTTACCTCGGTTCCAGCCAGCATTTCGCTCAAGCGCTTCATCAGACAAGCATTGTGGGCACCGCCGCCGCATACCAGCAACTCATCCGTTCGAGCCTGCGCGCTACGCAAGGCGCTGACGATGCTACGCGCGGTTAGCTCCACCAGGGTTGCCTGAACGTCCTCGCTGGCCAGCGGCGGCAGGACTTGCAGATGGCCAAGCAGCCAGTCGAGATTGAACAGCTCGCGCCCGGTGCTCTTCGGGCCTTGGGTGGCGAAGAAGGGATCGCTCAGCAGGCGCGCCAGCAGCTCGTTGTGAACGCTACCGCTGGCCGCCCAGGCGCCATCACGGTCATAGGCAAGGCCCCGACAATGTTGAATCCAGGCATCGAGCAAAACGTTGCCCGGGCCACTGTCGAAGCCTAGGACGTCCTGGCCGGGTGAGAGCAGGCTGAGGTTGCTGAAGCCGCCGACATTGAGTACCGCCACATGCCGTTGGTCATGGCCGAAGAGGTCATGATGGAAGGCCGGAACCAGAGGGGCGCCTTGCCCACCGGCAGCCACATCGCGACGACGAAAGTCGCCCACCACGCAAATACCGGTGAGTTCGGCCAGTAGCGCCGGGTTGCCGATCTGAATGGTGAAACCGCGCGCCGGTTCATGGCGCACGGTCTGGCCATGGCTGCCGATGGCGCGAATCTGTTGCGCGCTTAGACCCTGTTGCTGCAGGAGGTCGTTGATCGCTCCGGCGGCCAGTTCGACCCAATGCTGTTCGGCCACGGCGGCGCGTGCCAGCTCATCATTGCCTGAAGTGCACAGCGCCAAGAGGTCGCTGCGCAGTCGATCTGGCATGGGGCGGTAGAGCGTGGCGAGAAGATGAGGGCGCTGATCCTGATCGATCAGCGCGATGTCCAGTCCGTCAAGGCTGGTGCCGGACATCACACCTATATAGAGGGGCACGGTTTATTGCTGGTTAGCGGCCAGCATGGTGGCCTTTTCCTGGTCCATGCGTGCCATCAGCGGTTTGCTCAATTGCATGAAGCGCTGCTTCTCGCTGGCTGCAATGGGGTCTGCCATCGGCAGCTTCTGGCTGAGCGGGTCGACGTGTACGCCGTTGACCTGGAACTCATAGTGCAGGTGTGGCCCCGTGGACAGGCCCGTGGTGCCGATGTAGCCGATGATCTGGCCTTGCTTGACGTTCGAACCGTTGCGAATGCCCTTGGCGAAGCCCTGCATGTGCGCGTAGAGGGTACGATAACGCTGGCCGTGCTGAATGATCACGGTGTTGCCGTAACCGCCATTGCGGCCCGCCAGCGTTACACGACCGTCACCCGCAGCCTTGATCGGCGTGCCACGTGGCGCGGCATAGTCGACGCCTTTGTGTGCGCGGATCTTGTTCAGGATCGGATGCTTGCGGCCGGTGGAGAAGCGCGAGCTGATGCGAGCGAAGTCCACCGGAGTACGGATGAACGCCTTGCGCATGCTTTCGCCGTTGGCGCTGTAGTAGCTGGTGGTGCCTTGCTTACTGGTGTAACGCACGGCGGTATAGGTCTTGCCGCGGTTGGTGAAGCGCGCCGAGAGAATATTGCCGGTGCCGACACGCTTGCCGTTCACGACCTTCTCTTCGTAGACCACTTCGAACTCGTCGCCTTCACGAATATCCATGGCGAAGTCGATGTCGTAGCCGAATACGTTGGCCAGGTCCATGGTCAGGCTGTGGGATAGACCGGCGCGCTTGGCGGAGAGGAACAGCGAACTGTTGATCACGCCACGACTGTAGGCGGTCACTACTTCCGGCTTGATCTGTTCGCTCTGGAAGTCGAAACCCTTGTCGGTACGGCTGAGGCGAATGGTTTCCAGGTCACTGAGCTTGCTCTGCAGGTTCTTCAGCTTGCCTTCTTCGTTCAGTTCGAACTCCAGCACCTGGCCTACTTTGAGGCGACTGAACTGCTTGGCGTCCTTGCTGCTATTGAGGGCTTCATGCAGGTCGTTGGCGTTCAGGCCGACCTTGGCGAACACGGTAGAAAGCGTATCGCCATTGCTGACAGTGATGCTGTGATGGTTGGGGTCGGAGGGAGGAGTGGTGTCGGCGGCGGTTTCTGGGAGGTCTTGATCAGCGTCTTCTGCGCTGTTCTCGGCGGTGTCGGTGCTCTGCTCGATTTCGGCGAATGGCGAGGCGGCACCAGGCACGGGCAATCCCGCTCGAAGATCATCCTTCTCTTGCAGCACCATCTCGGCGTCGTTGCCCAGATCCAGGTCGAGGAAGGTTTTCTGCGCTTCGACTTCACGCGAAGGAAACACCAGCAGAGCCAGGCTCAGCAGCGCAGCTACGCCGCTCGCCG
This sequence comes from Pseudomonas sp. UBA6323, assembly GCF_002439135.1. Taxonomy (NCBI): domain Bacteria; kingdom Pseudomonadati; phylum Pseudomonadota; class Gammaproteobacteria; order Pseudomonadales; family Pseudomonadaceae; genus Pseudomonas; species Pseudomonas sp. UBA6323. The sequence continues at coordinate 15,246 of NZ_DJSX01000108.1, forward strand.
CGAGAATATGGGTTTTTGGATAGAGTGGCGGCGCTTTAGATGTAGAGGTCATAGGGCTGCTTTTGAAGTGAAAAAGATAAAGATTAAAAGAAGAGCATGATGAATATGCACTAACTGTATAAAATATAACCAAAACCGCCAGGAGGCAACCCTGCATATGATGATCGACGCATGGTCTGCCTTACGCTGAGCAAAACTTGTGATTTGTCAGCGTTCTTGTATGGTTGGTTCCCTTTTGAATACGGTCACTGTGAGTCATTTTATGAAGTCGGTTGAAGAGCAGCTGGCGCTGATCAAGCGCGGTGCGGAAGAGGTTCTGGTTGAGGCTGAGCTGGTCGAAAAGCTCAAGCGTGGTCAGCCGCTGAGGATCAAGGCGGGTTTCGATCCTACCGCGCCGGATCTGCATCTCGGCCATACCGTCCTTATTAATAAGCTGCGTCAGTTTCAGGAGCTTGGTCACCAGGTGATCTTCCTGATCGGCGACTTCACCGGCATGATCGGCGACCCGTCGGGCAAGAACGTCACCCGCAAGCCGCTTTCGCGCGAGGACGTGCTGGCCAATGCCCGCACCTACCAGGACCAGGTGTTCAAGGTGCTCGACCGCGAACGCACCGAGGTCCGCTTCAATTCCGAATGGTTCGGCAAGATGGGCGCGGCCGACATGATCCGCCTGGCCGGCCAGCACACGGTGGCGCGCATGCTCGAGCGCGACGATTTCGCCAAGCGCTACGCCGCCCAGCAGTCCATCGCCATCCATGAGTTCCTCTACCCACTGGTGCAGGGCTACGACTCGGTGGCGCTGGAGGCGGACGTCGAGCTCGGCGGCACCGACCAGAAGTTCAACCTGCTCATGGGGCGCGGCCTGCAGGAGCACTACGGCCAGAAGCCGCAGATCGTGCTGACCATGCCGCTGCTGGAAGGCCTGGACGGCGTCAACAAGATGTCCAAGTCGCTGGGCAACTACATCGGCATCAGCGAGCCGCCGATCGACATCGTCACCAAGACCATGAAGATCGACGACACGCTCATGTGGCGCTGGATCGACCTGCTCAGCTTCGACATCTCCATTGCCGAGGCCGGGCAGCTGCGTGCCGAAGTCGAAGCCGGCGCGATCAACCCGCGCGAGATCAAGTTGCGCCTGGCGCGCGAACTGGCCACGCGCTTCCACGATGCCGCTGCCGCCGAGCAGGCCATTGCCGGCTGGAATGCGGCGGTGACCGGGCAGGGCGACATCACCCAGTTGCCGCTGCAGGAAGTGGTGGTGCCGGCCGAAGGCCTGCGCATCGGCGCCCTGTTGACGGCCGCCGGCCTCACGCCGAGCAACTCCGAGGCCTCGCGCAAGCTCAAGGAGCGTGCGGTGAAGGTGGACGGTAGCGTCGTCGAGGATGCGCAGACGGTGCTGCCGCCGGGTTTCGAAGGCCTGCTGCAGGTGGGCAAGCGCACGTTCGCGCGGGTGCTGCTGGTCGTCGCCTGACGCCACGCCACGCCGCAGCCAGGCCGGGCATGAGGTCCCGGTCTGGCGCGGCATGAATGCACGCGAATGGTATTTGCCTCTTCCCAAAACGGAGGGGAGGACGCATACTTCCGCTCCTTCGCCGCCGGCCGTTGGTTGTCAGCGGAGGCAGGAAGGAAGTTGAAGTCACCCTCACGCAGGTGTTGACGGCAACGAAAAGGCTGCCATAATAGGCGGCTCGCTTCGACGGAAAGCCTTCGGGTCTGAGGGAGAAGCGGCGGAGTCGGACCTCGAAACGAGGTGTTGCCGAAGCGGAAACGCCGGCTATAATGGGCGGCTCGCTCGGACGGAAACG
>NZ_DJSX01000107.1:0-3994 GCF_002439135.1 Pseudomonas sp. UBA6323
ACCATTAAATCCGTATACCCCAACCATTAAATCCGTATACCCGTATTTCTCAATGTCCCGTCTTTTGGCGACGTGGGTCACATCCATGACCTGTGGCCATTCATGGGCTACGTCACGGCACAGACGTCGCGCATCGCGCTCGCAACTGGCAGCGTCATCACCACTCTGCGTCATCCCTTGCTTGTGGCCAAAGCAGCAGCCTCGATCGACCGCTTGTCAAATCAGCGCCTGGTGCTAGGTATCGCCACGGGTGATCGGCCAACAGAGTTCCCGGCCTTCGGTCAGACAATGGATGCGCGAGCCACGTTGTTCCAAGAAGCATTGACTGTGTTGCGTCAAGCCTGGCGTGAGGACTTCCCGGAAATCTCCACGCCCCGAGTGAACTTGTCGGGTGCAGATACGCTGCCGAAACCGGCGTTGAGAGACATTCCCGTGATGGTGACTGGTCATTCACGCCAGTCGGTCGAATGGATTGCCGAGCATGGGGATGGCTGGCTTTACTATCCCCAAAATATCGCGCAGCAAGCCATGACAATCAAGAATTGGCGGTCGCTGACACCAAGATTCAAACCCTTCACGCAATCCTTCTATATTGACCTGTCGGAGAATCCCGATGAACCCCCGTCGCCCATCTTCCTCGGGTTTCGGGCTGGTCACCGATTCTTTACTGACTACTTCAGCCGCTTGCGCGATATTGGGGTTAATCATATTGGCCTCAACCTGAAATACGCGACACGTCCGGCGCATGAGATTGTTCAGGAACTTGGCGAGCATGTCGTACCGCACTTTCCGGCGCACGCTACTGCCCATTTGGAGGAGGCGCAGGATGCTGCACGGTCATAAAATTTTTGCCTGGGATCTCGCTTTTACTTCTTCGGCTGGTACCTATGCCTTCGATGTCCAATGCGAAATGCTGGCTGACATCGGTTATGACGGCCTGACCTATGCCGTCTGGTCAGGGAGCCGATGGGAAACCGCAAAGCGTCTATCCACCGTGAAAGATCGTTTCGGTTTGGAGGTCTTTAGCGTGTATGTGGTGATCGACCTGGATCAGGGCCCACAGCATCCCATCAACGCAGGACTCTTGCGGATGCTTGAGGAGATGGAAGGCGTGAAGGCTGTCAATCTTGGAATCAGGACGGCAGGCCACGGTTCAAATCATCGAAAGGCACCGGACGACAAGGTATTGCAGGACTTCCTTGGTCGGGCACTTGAGATTTGCGCACGGCGCGGAATTGACATCCTGCTGTATTTTCATCTGGGCTTCTGGATGGATCATTACTCCATTGCGGCACAGATCTGCTCGGTCGTGAACCATCCGAATCTCGGCATCGTGTTTCCAAGCTATCACTGGTATGGCTACGAAACCAATGCAGGCAGCCCGACGGAGGGCTATCAGGCAGTAGACCCGACGCCAGCGTTAATGGCGTCAACACCCTTCATGCGGGAATTGACTCTCAGCGGCGCAACCCGCAGCCCACTTGGCTGGAGTCGTATTGCCACTTTCGAGGCGCTCGATGCAGGAGAACTCGACAACTTCGCACTTCTTGGACTTGCCAAGTCGTTCGGTTATACCGGCCCCGTCGGCTATGACGGCACATTGGTCGGGGGGAATCCATACAGCACGCTCAAACGCTCCTATGACGCGATGGACGAGATGTTGGGTTTGCTGACAAAGCACCCTGGTTGGGCCAAGCGTGAAACGCACCCGTAACCTATGATTGAGCACACCTACATGTCCCAACACCCTTTGATTGCTGCCCAATTGAGGCAGGCGATGCGCGGCGTGGCCTCCACGGTGACGCTAATCACGTCGATCGCTCCCGATGGCCACGGACACGTAATGATCGCCAGTTCATTCACATCAGTCTCACTGGAGCCGCCCACGGTTCTAGTGTGCATTGGTCAGCAAACCCGTATCCATGGGCCGCTGCTGGCTGCTCGACGATTCTGCATCAATGTACTCCGCGCAGAACAGGAGGTACTTGCGGTGCACTGCCGTAGCGCCACGGGGACCGACCGTTTCGATCATGAAGCCTGGCGATTTGATGAAGTCAATGGGTTGCCCTATCTGCAAGGGGCGCAGGCTTCGCTGTTCTGTGAGCTGATTGAACACCATGCAGTCGGCACCCACTCGGTAATGCTGGCCAGTGTCGAGCGTGTGCTCACATCTGCATATGCCGATCCACTCGTCTATCTGGATGGCCGCTTCCGGGCCATAGATCCAACCCGTTGAAGATATGCAGCGAAGAATTTCACAACTGCCTCGGCATATCTCTAGACAGCCTGCCGGGTTATGTGGCTGAGACTCTTCGAGCATTAGCCAATGCCCATTCCCCGCTGCCGTCCGATTTCCCACGCCACGCCGCCACCGCTCACCGTCGCGGCAAGTTGCTGCCCCAGTCGCTGTTCAATCACCGGCTTCCACGGCACCAGACTGAACCCCATGCCGTCGTCTAGCATCGCGTAGCGCCCGCTGGCGAGCATGAGGCTGCGCCGGTAGATGCCAGCCACGCGCTGCCCGTCGGTGACGGGCCGATGCGCTAGGCCGATTTCGGCGGCAATATCCTTGGCGGCCTTTGCCAGTTCCCGATTCCGCAGCGTCCCCAGCAAGTTCCGGGCGAGGATCACCCGCTGCCCACGCCGCTGGGCCAGCCCCTGTTCTTCAAGGAAGTCGGCGCGCTGCTGCAAGGCTTCCTTCGTCTCGCCGCCAAAGCCCAGATCGCCCAGCCCCTTGCCGCCACCGATCAACTGCTGGTCCAGCCAGGTCGCGCCGATCACGCGGGCCTGCCGCTCGATGGGCAAGTGCGATTTCAGCTCCACCGCCACGCCGCCCAGGCGCTGTGCGTCGTTCTGGCGGCCACGTTCGGCCAGGTCGTCCGGCACCTTCCATAGTCCATCAGCCACACGTTCCACGATGCCGGCCCGGCGCAGGGCTTCCAGTCGGCGGACATGGGCCGCGACGACCTCCTGCGGGTCGCGGCCGGGCTTGGCTCGGCCTTGCTCGATCGCCAGGTGATGATCGGCGCGGTACAGGCCATCGCTCGCCAGCGCGGCGATGTTCTTGTCGGCCGCCCGCACCTCGTTGGAACCGCGTACCTCCACCACGGCTCCGGTGGGATAGTTCGCCAGCTCGTCGCGGGCGTTCAAAGCGACGTAGTGGGCCTTGCCGTCCACGCCGTCGATGACCAGATAGCCGCGGTCGTGCAGCTCGTCGGCCAGCCCCTTGCCGGCCACGCGGCCGACGATGGTGCGGCCGTCGTCGCCGGGCTCAAACACCGCCTGCTCGCGCGGCTGGCCGCTCATGGCGCGCTGCATGGTGCGGATGATGTCACCACGCTCGCCCAAGGCGCGCAAGGTCTTCTCCGCGTCGGCATGCACGGCCCAGGTGCCGGGCTGCGTCTCGTCAGCCAGGCCCAGGCGCTGCAAGCGTTGGAGTCGGCCGATCAGCAGCAGCCGCTGGCGTTGCAGGCGGGGCTCATTGAAGCGCTCGATCTGCACCCGGCCATCCTCGCCGGCCTCACGCTGCAATGTGCGGTCGAGGCTCGTCCACCGCTCCTGTTCCACCTCGCGCTGCAAGGTCTGCTGGATCTCCAGTTCGGTGCGCGGCCCCAGCCATTCCGTCGCCAGCTCGGCGGCGCGATGGCGGAAGCCGTGGGCGATGTAGTCGCCCGCGATGATGAGGTCTTTGCCGGTGTCGTCGCGCCCGCGCACGATCAGGTGGGTGTGCGGGTTGTCGGTGTTCCAGTGATCGACTGCCACCCAATCCAGCCGCGTCCCCAGATCGGCTTCCATGCGGTTCACAAGATGCCGGGTGTAGGTGCGCAGGTCGTCCAGCTCGGCCCCGTCCTCGGGCGAGACGATGAAGCGGAAATGGTGCCGGTCGTCGTTGGCCCGCTCCTTGAAGGCATCGAGGTCGGCATCGTCAATCTGCGGCCCGTAGGCCCGGCCCGGTTCGCCATCGCGGCCGGCGCCGTCGCGCTCGATGTAGCGC
>NZ_DJSX01000026.1:0-9324 GCF_002439135.1 Pseudomonas sp. UBA6323
CGCCGCCCAGCAGGCGCAGGCAACTGGCCAGGCGGCTGTCGGCAAAAGGCGAATGGGAAAGGATGTGCAGGGTGGCCATCAGAGGGTGATCACTTGGTCGTAACGATCGAGGAGGGCGGTCAGGGCGTCGTCGTCGAGGCGCTCTACCGGCAGGTTCAATTCGGCGTCGCCAAGGCCGCGTTCGATGAGGCTGCGCTGGCTGGCGTACAGGTTCTCTACGCCGAACAGGGGCAGGGCCTGGAGGTTGGCGCCGAGATCTTTCTGCTGCAACTGGCCAGGCTGCAGCCCGGCGTTGAGCTGAAAGACGCCGTCATCGAGAAACAGCATGCCAATGGGCAGATCGAAGGCACCGCCAGCCAGCGCGATGTCCAGCGCCTCGCGCGCGCCAGGGCCGCTCCAGGGCGCCTGGCGGCTGATGATCAGCAGCGACTTGTTCATCAGTTGCCTCCGAAGCAGATCAGTCGGTCGGCCTGCTGCGCCGCTTCGTGCAACTGGCCGAGGCCGGAAAGCTCCCAGGGCGCTTGCAGATTGGCTGCCGGGCGCGCATAGCGCTGCGCCTCTTCAGCGTTCAGCACGCCGCGCCGCAGTGCCGCGGCGATACACACCACGGCGTCCAACCCGTTGCTCGAGACGAACTCGCGCCACTCCCGGGGCAGGTCCAGCTCATCCTGCGGGGTCACGACATTGCTGGCGGCGCTGTGCACGCCGTCCTGATAGAAGAACAGGCGAACGATCTCGTGGCCGCCAGCCAACGCCGCCTGGGCAAAGCGTAGCGCGCGACGCGAGGCGGGCTGGTGAGGAGCGGCGAACAGGGCGATGGCAAACTTCATGGAGTGTCCGGCGAGGCAAAACTGCGGCAATGATAAGGCCAGGGTGCCCGGCAAACAAAGAATCACGCGCAAGAAAAAGCCCGCCGAAGCGGGCTCCAAGGGGGACGAACCGTGATCAGTCGTCGCCGCCCATGATACCGAAGATCTGCAGCAGACTGATGAACAGGTTGTAGATCGACACGTACAGGCTAATGGTGGCCATGATGTAGTTACGCTCACCGCCATGGATGATGGCGCTGGTCTGAAACAGGATGCAGACCGAGGAGAAGAGCACGAAGCCGGCGCTGATCGCCAGTTGCAGACCGCTGATCTGGAAGAAGAAGCTGGCCAGTACGGCGGCGAGCAGGACGAAGAAACCGGCGGTGATGAAGCCGCTGAGGAAGCTCATGTCCTTGCGGGTGGTCAGCACATACGCGGACAGGCCGAAGAACACCAGCGCGGTCATGGAGAACGCCGAGCTGATCACCTCAGCACCGTTGGCCATGCCCAAGTAGCGGTTGAGGATCGGGCCGAGGGTGTAGCCCATGAAGCCGGTCAGGGCGAGGGTGGAGACCAGGCCCCAGGCCGAGTCACGCAGCTTGTAGGTGAGGAAGAACAGGCCATAGAAGCCGATCAGCACCACGAAGAAGTTCGGGTAGGGCACATTGGCGCGCTGGCTGAGGAAGGCGACCAGGCCGCTGCAAGCCAGGGTGATGGCCAGCAGGCCGTAAGTGTTGCGCAGGACCTTGCTGACTTCCAGCTGGTCGGCCTGCGAATGGTTCAGTACGTAGTCTCGCTCTTGCATGGCGACGCTCCTGTGGCACGAGGATCCGATAATCGAATGCCCGGATCATAACAGAGCCAATCGAAGTGCCAAGACAGAGAGTTTGACAGTGTGTTGCGTTCCGGTAAGATTGCCGCCCGCACTGCAGCGGAGGTTGAAATCTCATTCTCCCTGCTCAGCGTTTGGAAGCGTGGCCGAGTGGTTTAAGGCAACGGTCTTGAAAACCGTCGATGGGCAACTATCCGTGAGTTCGAATCTCACCGCTTCCGCCAATTCTCCCTATTGCCTTGACGCGATTTCTGATCCTAATCTGGCGCTTGCTTTTTGACTGCTGTGCGCCAAGCTAGGTCAGTGCCTGGCTTTTTGCTAAGGTGGCCGGCAAGTTCAACCTCACCGTCGTTGCACGGTGGCTGACAAGGTGCAACGAGGTGGCGATTGATTAGGGTCCTGGTAGTCGACGATCACGATCTGGTTCGCACGGGCATCACCCGCATGCTGGCCGATATCGATGGTCTGCAAGTGGTGGGCGAAGCCTGCACCGGCGAAGAGGCCCTGCTCAAGGTTCGCGAACTCAAGCCCGATGTTGTGCTGATGGACGTCAAGATGCCTGGCATCGGCGGCCTGGAAGCCACCCGCAAACTGATGCGCAGCCACCCCGATATCAAGGTCGTCGCGGTCACCGTGTGCGAGGAAGATCCATTCCCGACTCGCCTGTTGCAGGCTGGCGCCGCCGGTTACCTGACCAAGGGCGCCGCGCTGGATGAAATGGTGCAGGCCATTCGCCTGGTGTTCGCCGGCCAGCGCTACATCGACCCGCAAATCGCCCAGCAACTGGCGCTGAAATCCTTCCAGCCGCAAACCAGTGGCTCGCCGTTCGATCTCCTGTCCGAGCGTGAAATCCAGATCGCACTGATGATCGCCAACTGCCACAAGGTGCAGAACATCTCGGACAAGCTGTGTCTGTCGCCGAAGACGGTCAATACCTACCGTTACCGCATCTTCGAGAAGCTCTCCATCACCAGCGACGTCGAGCTGGCCCTGCTTGCGGTACGCCACGGCATGGTCGACGCCGTCAGCTGAAGATGTCTGCATCCTTCGATTCGAGTGCCTTCCTGGCGACCTGCAGCGGTCGCCCTGGCGTCTATCGCATGTTCGATGGCGAGGCTCGCCTGCTCTATGTCGGCAAGGCGAAGAACCTCAAGAAGCGTCTCGCCAGTTATTTCCGCAAGACCGGTCAGGCGCCCAAGACGGCCGCCCTGGTCGCACGCATCGCACAGATCGAAACCACCATCACTGCCAACGAGACCGAGGCGCTGCTGCTCGAGCAGACGCTGATCAAGGAATGGCGGCCGCCGTATAACATCCTGCTGCGCGACGATAAGTCCTATCCCTATGTATTCCTCTCTGACGGCGAATTCCCACGCCTCGGCATCCATCGTGGCGCCAAGAAAGCCAAGGGGCGCTATTTCGGTCCGTACCCCAGCGCCCTGGCGATTCGCGAGAGCCTGAGCCTGCTGCAGAAGACCTTTCTGGTTCGTCAGTGCGAGGACAGCTACTACAAGAACCGTACGCGCCCCTGCCTGCAGTATCAGATCAAACGCTGCAAAGGCCCCTGCGTTGGCCTAGTCAGCCCGGAGGAATACGCCGAAGACGTGCGCCACTCGGTGATGTTTCTCGACGGACGCAGCAATGCATTGAGCGAGGAACTCTCTGCCAGCATGGAAAAAGCCTCAATGGCCCTGGAGTTCGAACGCGCTGCCGAGTTGCGCGACCAGATCGCCATGCTGCGCCGCGTACAGGACCAGCAGAGCATGGAAGGCGGCAGCGGCGATGTCGATGTGGTCGCCGTCATGCTCACGCCGGGCGGCGCATGCGTGCACCTGATCAGCGTGCGCGGCGGCCGCGTGCTCGGCAGCAAGAATTTCTTCCCGCAGGTGGCGATCGAAGAGGAGGGCGGCGATGTGCTGATGGCCTTCCTCGCTCAGTACTACCTGGGCAACGTCGAGCGCGATCTGCCCAGCGAGCTGATCGTCAACGTGCAGCATGAAGACTTCGCCACCCTGATCGAGGCTATCGAATCGCTGCGTGGGCGCAGCCTCAGCATCAGCTTGCGCGTGCGTGGCACGCGAGCGCGCTGGCAACAACTGGCCGTCACCAATGCCGAACAGGCGCTGGCTGCTCGCCTGGCCAACCGGCAGCACCTGGCTGAACGCTTCGAGGCGCTGGCGACCGTGCTGGAAATGGACGAGCCGCCGCAGCGCATGGAGTGCTTCGATATCAGCCACTCCAGCGGTGAGGCCACCGTTGCCTCCTGCGTGGTGTTCGGCCCCGAAGGGCCGCTAAAGTCCGACTACCGCCGCTTCAATATCGAGGGCGTGACTGCCGGCGACGACTACGCCGCCATGCACCAGGCCCTGACCCGTCGCTTCAGCAAGATCAAGGATGGCGAAGGCAAACTGCCTGACGTGCTGTTGGTGGACGGCGGCAAGGGCCAGCTGGCCATGGCCCGTGAGGTGCTGCAGGAGCTGGCAGTCCCGGATCTGATCCTGCTTGGCGTGGCCAAGGGCACGACGCGCAAGCCCGGTCTCGAAGTGCTTTACCTCAACGATGCCGAGCATGAGTTCACCTTGCCCGGCAACTCGCCGGCACTGCACCTGATCCAGCAGATTCGTGACGAATCGCACCGCTTCGCGATTACCGGGCACCGTGCACGCCGTGGCAAGACGCGGCGTACCTCGACGCTGGAAGAGGTCGCCGGGATCGGCCCGAAGCGGCGGCGTGAACTGCTCAATCACTTCGGTGGTCTACAGGAACTCTCCCGCGCCAGTGCCGAAGAAATTGCCAAAGCGCCGGGAATCAGTAAAAAGCTCGCCGAGTTGATTTATGACACTCTGCACAGTGAGTAGAATGCCCGTTCACTTCGCAGCCTAGTTGTGCCGATGAATATCCCCAACTTGCTTACCGTGCTCCGGGTCGCGCTGATTCCGGTCTTCATCCTGCTGTTCTACATGCCATTCTCCTGGAGCTACTGGGCGGCCAGCGGCGTCTTCGCCGTTGCTGCCGCGACCGACTGGCTCGACGGCTATCTGGCGCGTCGCTGGGAGCAAGGTACGCCTTTCGGCGCCTTCCTCGATCCGGTAGCAGACAAGCTGATGGTGGCAGTAGCGCTGGTGCTGCTGGCTGCCGAACATTCCAATCTCTGGCTGACCCTGGCTGCGGCGATCATCATCGGTCGTGAGATCGTCGTGTCGGCGTTGCGAGAGTGGATGGCCGAGCTGGGTGCCCGGGCGCACGTGGCGGTATCCAACCTCGGCAAATGGAAAACCGCTGCGCAGATGCTGGCGCTGGTCATCCTCCTGGGTAATCCGCCTGTGTTCACCTTCTGGGTGGTGGTCGGATATATCCTGCTGGTAATCGCGGCGGTGCTGACATTGTGGTCGATGCTGCAGTACCTGCTGGCGGCCTGGCCGCACCTCAGCACTACCTCGGAAAAGAAATAAGTATTTTTGAATCAAAGGGTTGACGGCGCGGTTCGATTCTATAGAATGGCGCCCGTCGACAAGACAAGCGGGAATAGCTCAGTTGGTAGAGCACGACCTTGCCAAGGTCGGGGTCGCGAGTTCGAGTCTCGTTTCCCGCTCCAGTTTTACACGAGTCGCCAAGGCGGCTCGTTTGCTTCATGGCTGAGTTGCAGAGTGGTTATGCACCGGATTGCAAATCCGTGAACGCCGGTTCGATTCCGACCTCAGCCTCCAATTTAAAAGGCCTCGTAGATCCATGATTTACGAGGCCTTTTTCATTCTCGCAGCTTTGCTTTTGCACGCCTTGCGAGGACGCGGAGGGCTGTATATAGTCCGCCCTTCGCACAGCGCTACCGCCCGAATGGCGAAATCGGTAGACGCAGGAGACTTAAAATCTCTCGACCGAAAGGTCGTCCCGGTTCAAGTCCGGGTTCGGGCACCATTCATCTGTTTCTCTCTGTCTCTATAAGCAATCTAAACCGGCACTCTGGCCGGTTTTGTCATTTATGGCTGTCTCTTATTTCCCATTCTGAAATTGGCGAAAAGTGGTTTGGCGCGGGCTGATGGCGACCAAGGCGTTCTGCTTGTCTATATCCGGCAAACCTAGGCGCCAATCAACGTCGTGATCTGATTGACGCTGATCACCTGGCCGCTCCAGATCATCTCGTAGTGCGCGCTCTGGATGATCGAACTCACGGAACGTGGCGTCATCAGCGCCCAGCAGATATTGCCGGCAGAGCGCACCGAGTGATAGCGCAGGCCCATGCATCCTGTGATTTTGGCCTCGGCCCCCAGCTGATTGGAGTGGGTGTAGTCGCTGGGAGCGTAGATGTGGTCCGACAGCGGTACGACCGTCGCGTCTCTCAACCCCGTTTCGTTGAAGTTGGCTGTCAGTCCTCTGAAGACGAAGCGCTCATAATTGAGCTCCGGCACCTTCGACCAGTAGTTTTCCTGGTGGTAGCAAACCTCGGCAATCGCGGTGTCCATTGTGTCCGCCAGGTACAGCACGCCAAAGCTGCCGTTGCTGAAGCGCGAGCCGGCGGGATTGACGTGGGTGAAGGGGGCCGTCGCGTACGAGCAGCCGACAATGCCGAAGGGAATCTGATTGCGCGGGATCAGCTCCAGGCGACCAATCTCATTCTGCAGTCGTGGATTGGTCAGCGCCTGGATCTGATAGAGAGCCTCGAAGTCCTCTGCGTCGGCGACATCATCGAACAGCGCGATGGGCGGGAACTTGGAGTTGACCAGGCGATAGGCCTGCACCGGCTCATCGTCCAGCAGCGGTAGGTCGCTGAGCATTACCACTGAGCACCTCGCAGGGTGTCGATGCGCCGGAAGGTCTCGTATAACGAGATCATGTCGCCTTGCGCCATGACTTCCATTGGCGTGCGGCCGTTGAAGAACTCGTTGTGGTTCTCCATCAGGGCAAAGCCGTAGACGTTATCGGGGTTGTCGAACACCACGCGCAATGCAGCATGAATGTTCAGCACCAGGCTGATGCGCTGCATCTGGTCGGAGTCCAGGTTTACCGTCCACGACGAGTCTTTCTGACTGGCTCGAGTGTAGGTGCTGCGGGAGATTCGTAGCACTCGGCAGGCCTGTTCGGCCGAGGCCTTCCACTTGTCGAGAATGTTCAACGCCGCGCGCAGGCCGGCTGCGCACTGGCTTTTCGAGAAGTCCTGAACCTGTAGGGCTGTAGCAGTCATATAGAACTCTTCTTTGTGTCTGTAGATCAATTTATAGCATATTTTAGTCTGTGGATTAAAATTGCTTGACCTTATCAATCGAAAAGAGGTGACCGCCAGCGCCCGACAAACTTGATCACGATCAATTTTAAACCGGCCTCCGAAGCGTAGATTCCACATCATCTTGTGTTCTTTCTCTGTTTTTAAACTAGATGATGTGCCAGGAGGTGATGGATGTATAAGGAGCGTGTTCCTTACCGACCGCAGTCGATGTTCAAGCGCGACGGACAGGAGGTGCCTTTCGAGAGTGCCAAGATAGAGCGTGCGATCACCGCTGCTGGCCAGGCAACGGGGGAATTCGCGGCGATTGAGGCCAGGGCGCTGACCGACGCGGTACTGTCACGTCTGGTGGAATTCCGCAGCCTGGAAGTGGAGCAGGTCCAGGACCGGGTCGAGCAGGTGCTGATGGAAGCCGGTTATTACCAGACCGCACGCGCCTATATCGTCTACCGCGAGCGGCATGGCCGTCTGCGTCGCGACCGCAAGCACCTGATCGATGTGGCCGCGTCGATGAACGAATACCTGTCGCGCGAGGATTGGCGGGTGCAGGCCAACGCCAACCAGGGCTATTCACTGGGCGGGCTGATCCTCAACGTATCCGGCAAGGTGACGGCCAACTACTGGCTGGACGAGGTATACAGCGAGGAGGTCGGCCGGGCGCACCGCGAGGCCGACCTGCATATCCACGACCTCGACATGCTGGCCGGATACTGCGCGGGTTGGTCGCTGCGCACGCTGCTGCATGAGGGTTTCAATGGCATCGCGGGGCGGGTCGAGGCGGGACCGCCCAGGCATCTGTCCAGCGCGCTGGGGCAGATGGTCAACTTCCTCGGTACCCTGCAGAACGAATGGGCCGGGGCCCAGGCGTTCAGCTCGTTCGATACCTACCTGGCGCCATTCGTGCGCAAGGATGGCCTGACCTACGACGAAATCCGCCAGGCCATTCAGGAGTTCATCTACAACCTCAACGTGCCGTCGCGCTGGGGGACACAGACGCCTTTCACCAACCTGACCTTCGACTGGGTCTGCCCCGAGGACCTGCGCGAGCAGGTGCCGGTGATCGGTGGCCAGGAGATGCCGTTCTGCTACGGCGACCTGCAGGGCGAGATGGAGCTGATCAACCGCGCCTACATCGAGGTGATGATGGCCGGCGACGCGAAAGGGCGGGTGTTCACCTTCCCGATCCCGACCTACAACATCACCCACGACTTCCCCTGGGACAGCGACAACGCCACGCGTCTGTTCGACATGACTGCACGCTATGGCCTGCCGTACTTCCAGAACTTCCTCAATTCGGACATGCAGCCCAATCAGGTGCGCTCGATGTGCTGCCGCCTGCAACTGGACGTGCGTGAGCTACTGAAACGCGGCAACGGCCTGTTCGGCTCGGCGGAGCAGACGGGATCTCTTGGCGTGGTGACCATCAACTGCGCGCGCCTGGGCTATCGCCATCGGCAGGATCTTCCCGGCCTGTTACAGCGCCTGGATGCGCTATTGGACATGGCGTACGAAAGCCTGGAGGTCAAGCGCAAGGTCATTCAGCACCACATGGATGCAGGGCTCTATCCCTACACTCGACGCTACCTGGGCACGCTGCGCAATCACTTCTCCACCATTGGCGTGAACGGCCTGCACGAGATGCTGCGCAACTTCAGCGATGACCGTGAAGGCATGCAAACCGAGCTGGGTCGTGAGCTGGCGCTGCATGTGCTCGATCATGTGCGGGCGCGCCTGGTGCAATTCCAGGAGCGTAGCGGTCACCTTTACAACCTCGAAGCGACGCCGGCCGAGGGCACCACCTACCGCTTCGCCAAGGAGGACCAGAAGCGCTTCCCCGATATCCTCCAGGCTGGCACGGTCGATGCGCCTTACTACACCAACTCCTCGCAACTGCCTGTCGGTTTCACCGACGATCCCTTCGAGGCCTTGGCCCTGCAGGACGAGCTGCAATGCAAGTACACCGGCGGCACCGTGCTGCACCTGTATATGGCCGAGCGGATTTCTTCGGCGCAGGCCTGCAAGCAACTGGTGCGCACGGCGCTGTCGCGCTTCCGCCTGCCGTACCTGACCATAACCCCGACTTTTTCCATCTGCCCGGTGCACGGTTACCTGGCCGGTGAACATGAGTTCTGCCCGAAGTGCGACGAGGCGCTGCTGCAGAAACAGCAGTGCTGCGGCGCCTGCGGCGGCTGAAGAGCTATTACCCACCACAAGGAGCGACACCATGAATGCACAGCTGAAACTTCTCGAAGCCCAGCGTCAGCGCTGCGAGGTCTCGACCCGGGTGATGGGTTACCACCCCCCGGTGACGGTCTTCAAACTGGGCACGCAATCGGAGCATCGTGAGCTCCAGCATTTCGTCTAGCCACGATGAATGGGACGCGATTCCGGGCCATCCCCATCGCCCGGGCTTCGACATATTCCTTCTCGAAGCCCCTCACCTTCTTTGTACCTCCTTGCATACC
>NZ_DJSX01000062.1:0-4509 GCF_002439135.1 Pseudomonas sp. UBA6323
AACCATCGAGCGCAGGCTGGCGTTATGGCTACGGCGCTTCTCAGCCTGTTTGGCGCGTTTTTTGGCAGAAGGTGAGTTGGCCACCGTCAAGCTCCTCGAAAACTGGGGGGTTACGACAAATAAGGCCGCGAATCATGCCGATCCATCTGCCTGCTGTCAAGTCCGATGACGCTTTCCTGTGCTGGCCTGACCAGTGGTGGCTCGCTACACTCGTCGCCTTCGTTGGGTGGCGGATTGTCCGCTACTGCAACCCTTTATGGAAGCCGAACCCCCCATGAATTTGCTCAAGTCCCTGGCTGCCGTCAGTTCCCTGACCATGGTCTCGCGCGTGCTGGGGTTCGTGCGCGATACCATCATCGCCCGTACCTTCGGCGCTGGCGTGGCGTCCGATGCTTTCGTGGTGGCGTTCAAGCTACCCAACCTGTTGCGCCGCATCTTCGCCGAGGGGGCCTTCTCCCAGGCCTTCGTGCCCATTCTCGCCGAGTACAAGATGCAGCAGGGCGAGGAAGCCACGCGCACCTTCATCGCCTACGTTTCCGGTTTGCTGACGCTGGTGCTGGCGCTGGTCACGGCTCTTGGCGTGCTTGCCGCGCCCTGGATCGTCTGGGCCACGGCGCCGGGGTTCGCTGACGAGGCCGAGCGCTTCGATTTGACCGTCGACCTGCTGCGGGTGACCTTCCCTTATATATTGCTGATATCCCTGTCATCGCTGGCTGGGGCTGTGCTCAATACCTGGAATCGCTTCTCTGTACCGGCGTTCGTGCCGACGCTGCTGAACGTCAGCATGATTGTCTTCGCATTGTTCCTGACGCCTTATTTCGATCCGCCGATCATGGCGCTGGGCTGGGCGGTGCNNAGATCGGCATGCTGGTGCTGCCGCGCCTGAGTTTCGGCGACCTGGGCGTCTGGCGTGTGCTCAAGCAGATGGGGCCGGCGATCTTCGGCGTGTCGGTCAGCCAGATTTCGCTGATCATCAACACCATTTTCGCCTCCTTCCTGGTGGCCGGCTCGGTGTCCTGGATGTATTACGCCGACCGCCTGATGGAACTGCCTTCGGGCGTACTGGGTGTGGCGCTGGGCACCATCCTGTTGCCGGCGCTTTCCAAGACCTACGCAAGCAAGAACCGCGACGAATACCAGCGCCTGCTCGACTGGGGCCTGCGGCTGTGCTTTTTGCTGGTGCTGCCCTGCACCCTGGCATTGGCGATTCTCGCCGAGCCGCTGGTGGTCTCGCTGTTCCAGTACGGCAAGTTCACCGCCAACGACTCGCTGATGACCCAGCAGGCGCTGATGGCCTACGCGGTCGGCCTGTTGGCGTTGATTCTGGTGAAGATCCTTGCACCGGGCTTCTATGCGCAGCAGAACATCAAGACGCCGGTAAGGATTGCCGTGGTCAGCCTGCTGGCGACCCAGGCGATGAACGCGCTGTTCGTTTTCGGCCTGGAGATGGCGCACGTCGGCCTGGCGCTGGCGATCAGCCTGGCGGCCTGTCTCAATGCCGGCCTGCTGTACTGGCAACTGCGCCGCGCCGATATCTTCCGGCCGTTGCCGGGCTGGGGCGTGTTCCTGTTCAAGCTGGTGGTCGCAGTCGCGGTGATGGTCGCCGTGTTGCTGGGGCTGCTGCAGGTCATGCCGGCCTGGGCGGAAGGCGAGATGTACGTGCGCCTGTTGCGTTTGGGCGCCCTGGTGGCGGCCGGGGTGGTCGCCTACTTCGGCATGCTGCTGCTATTGGGATTCCGCCCGCGCGATTTTGCCCGACGGGCGTTGTAGCGGTTTCAGGCGTCGCGATGCCTGTTGTGCATGGCCTGCTGTGCGTATAATCGGCCACTTTGTGAACAAGAAGCGTGCTATGCAGCTGGTTCGAGGTCTTCATAACCTGCAGCCCCAGGCGCGGGGCTGTGTGGTCACCATCGGTAATTTCGACGGCGTTCATCGTGGGCACCAGGCCATCCTGGCGCGTCTGCGCGAGCGCGCCGCGGAACTGGCCGTGCCCAGCTGCGTGGTGATCTTCGAGCCGCAACCGCGTGAGTTCTTCGGTCCCGACACTGCGCCAGCGCGCCTGACCCGCCTGCGTGACAAACTTGCGCTGCTGGCCGCCGAAGGCGTCGACATGGTGTTGTGCCTGGCCTTCAACCGCCGCCTGCGCGAGTTGTCGGCCGCCGAGTTCGTCCAGCGTGTGCTGGTCGACGGGCTTGGCGTCAAGGATCTGGAGATCGGCGATGACTTCCGCTTCGGCTGCGACCGGGCCGGCGATTTCGAGTTTCTCAAGGCCGCAGGCCTGCGCCACGGTTTCAGCGTCGAGGCCTCGACCACTGTGGAAGTGCTGGGTGGCCGCGTCAGCAGCACGCGTGTGCGTCAGGCGCTGGTCGATGGCGATTTCGCACTGGCAGAAGCCTTGCTCGGCCGGCCGTTCCGCATCGCCGGGCGGGTCTTGCATGGGCAGAAGCTCGGCCGTCAGCTCGACGCGCCAACAGCCAACATCCAGCTCAAGCGGCGCAAGGTGCCGCTGACCGGCGTTTACCTGGTGAGCTGCGAAATCGATGGCGTGATTCAACCGGGCGTCGCCAATATCGGCGTGCGCCCCAGCGTTGCCGGTGACGGCCGCGCCCATCTGGAAGTGCACCTTCTGGATTTTGCCGGCGATCTGTATGGCCGGCGTCTCTCGGTGGCTTTCCACCACAAGCTGCGTGATGAGCAGCGTTTCGCCTCGCTGGAGGCCTTGAAGGCGGCGATTGCCGCTGATATCGCCGCTGCCCGTGAATACTGGCAGAGCCACCCGCTGATGAAGAGCCCGAAATGACCGACTACAAAGCTACGCTGAACCTGCCCGATACCCCGTTCCCGATGAAGGCCGGCCTGCCGCAACGCGAGCCGCAGACCCTGCAGCGTTGGAACGAGATTGGTCTGTATAGCAAGCTGCGCAAGATTGGCGAAGGTCGGCCGAAGTTCGTCCTGCACGACGGCCCGCCCTATGCCAACGGCAGCATTCACATCGGTCATGCGCTGAACAAGATTCTCAAGGACATCATTACCCGCTCCAAGACCATGGCCGGCTTCGACGCGCCTTACGTGCCGGGCTGGGACTGCCACGGCCTGCCGATCGAGCACAAGGTGGAGACCACCTTCGGCAAGAACCAGCCGGCGGACCTGACTCGTGAACGCTGCCGTGCCTATGCCGCCGAGCAGGTCGAGGAGCAGAAGGCCAACTTCATCCGTCTTGGTGTGCTGGGCGATTGGGACAACCCCTACCTGACCATGAACTTCGCCAACGAGGCCGGCGAGATCCGTGCGCTGGCCGAAATGGTCAAGAACGGTTTCGTGTTCAAGGGCCTCAAGCCGGTCAACTTCTGCTTCGACTGTGGCTCGGCCCTGGCCGAGGCCGAAGTCGAGTACATGGACAAGAAGTCCGAAGCCATCGACGTGGCCTTTCCGGTCGAGGATGCCGACAAGTTGGCCGCTGCATTCGGCCTAGCCAGCCTGAGCAAACCGACCGCCATCGTTATCTGGACCACCACGCCCTGGACCATCCCGGCCAACCAGGCGCTCAACGTGCACCCGGAATTCACCTACGCGCTGGTGGACGTGGGCGACCGCCTGCTGCTGCTGGCCGAGGAAATGGTCGAGAGCTGCCTGCAGCGCTACAACCTGCAAGGTCAGGTGATCGCCACCGCGCCGGGCGCAGCGCTGGAGTTGATCCGTTTCCGTCATCCGTTCTACGAGCGTTTTTCGCCGGTGTATCTGGCCGAATACGTCGAGCTGGGCGCCGGTACCGGCATCGTCCACTCTTCGCCGGCCTACGGTGAGGACGACTTCCGCACCTGCAAAGCCTACGGCATGAGCAACGACGATATCCTTAACCCGGTGCAAAGCAACGGTGTGTACGTCGACTCGCTGCCGTTCTTCGGCGGCCAGTTCATCTGGAAGGCCAACCCGGTCATTGTCGCCAAGCTCGAAGAAGTGGGCGCGCTGCTCAAGCACACCACTATCAGCCACAGCTACATGCACTGCTGGCGCCACAAGACGCCGCTGATCTACCGCGCCACCGCGCAGTGGTTCGTGGGCATGGACAGTCAGCCAAAAGAGGGCGGCACCCTGCGTGAGCGCTCGCTGGCTGCCATCGAGCAAACCAAATTCGTCCCGGCCTGGGGCCAGGCGCGTCTGCACAGCATGATCGCCGGGCGCCCGGACTGGTGCATCTCGCGTCAGCGTAACTGGGGCGTGCCGATCCCGTTCTTCACTCATAAGGAAAGCGGCGAGCTGCACCCGCGCACCGTCGAGCTGATGGAAGAGGTCGCCAAACGCGTCGAACAGGAAGGCATCGAAGCCTGGTTCAAGCTCGACCCTGCCGAGCTGCTCGGCGCCGAGGCCGATCAGTACGACAAGAGCCGCGACACCCTGGACGTTTGGTTCGACTCCGGCACCACTCACTGGCACGTGCTGCGCGGCTCCCACGCCGAGCTGGCGCATGCCGATGGCCCTGTGGCCGATCTGTACCTGGAAGGTTCCGAC
>NZ_DJSX01000063.1:0-52976 GCF_002439135.1 Pseudomonas sp. UBA6323
TCGGTGGTGTAGTTATCCCAGAACCATTCCATCATGCCGCGGGTCAGGAAGTGGCCTTCGGCGAAATGGTTGTAGGACGCGTTGTTGAAGTTGGCGTCGGTTACTGGCCACAGCAGCACCTGGGCGCGCAGTTTCGGCGTACCGGCTTCCTTGGCCTTGATGGCGACCACGGCAGCCATGTTGCCACCGACGCTGTTGCCGGCCACCGCCAGGCGCGAGCCGTCGACACCGATCTGGCTGCCGTTGTCGGCCACCCATTTGGTGGCGGCATAAGCCTGGTTGATCGCGGTCGGGTATTTGGCTTCTGGCGACGGCGTGTAGTCGACATAGATCGCGGCTGCGCCGGAGCCCACCACCAGGTCTCGGATCAGGCGTTCGTGGGTCGGATAATCACCCAACACCCAGCCACCGCCGTGGAAGAACATGAAGCCCGGCAGAATGCCGCGAGCACCTTCAGGACGTACCACCTTGAGGGTGAGTGACTGGCCATTCACCTGGATTATCTTGGTGTCCACGATGATGCCGGACAGATCCACCTCGACACTGGCCTGAGCGCCCACCAGCACGGCGCGGGCGTCTTTCGGCGAGAGGGTTTCCAGCGGCTGGCCACCACCGGCTGCCAGGGCATCGAGGAAGCCCTGGGTGCTGTGCTCCACGCCGGGGCTGCCGGCGGCGAAGCTGCTGTTGATGGCCAGGGCGAGCAGCCCGGCGGTCAGAGTGCGAGAAATGTTCATGGTCAAACTCCTTTCGATCAATTGGGCTGCTGGCTGTCAGTTCTGGTTGGTGCAAACGCTGGAAAGTTGCTCGTAGCTGAGGGTTTCCACCTCACCCGCACTGTTGCGGTAGGTCATCTTTGCCGTGACCACTTCGCACTGGGTGCTATTGGGCACGTCGATGGAAATCACCTTGGCGATATCCAGGTTCTGGCCGTAGCGGTAGGGCGTGGCCTCGGCACTGTGGGCCAGGGTGGTGAACGACGCGCTGAGAGCGATGGCGGTCAGTGCGGTGGCGGACAGGGTGCGGGTTTTCATGGTGGTTCTCCTCTTGGCGCCGCGCTCGGGCTATGGCTGCGAGCGCTGGCTGCTATCTGTCAGACGATGGTCAAAGTGACGTCGATGTTGCCGCGGGTGGCGTTGGAGTAAGGGCAGACGATGTGCGCGCGATCCACCAGGGTTTGCGCGGCGTCGCGCTCCAGGCCGGGCAGGCTGATGCGCAGTTCCACTTCGATGCCGAAACCGGTGGGGATGGCGCCGATACCGACGGTGCCTTCGATGAAGGTGTCAGCCGGGATGCTCAGCTTGTCGCGGGCGGCGACGAATTTCAGGGCGCCGAGGAAGCAGGCGGAGTAGCCGGCGGCGAACAGTTGTTCCGGGTTGGTGCCGTTACCGCCGGCGCCACCGAGTTCTTTCGGGGTGGTCAGGGCGATGTCGAGGATGCCGTCGGAGGAGACGGCGCGGCCTTCACGGCCACCAAAGGCTTCAGCGGTTGCACGGTAGAGAACGTTTTCGATAGTCATGGCGGTGATCCTTTTAGGTAATGTGATGATGGATTGGTTCGCTAATGTCTTGTGCGCCAACCGTTTCCATGGAGCGAAATATAATGCGCAAAACATTGGTGCGCAAGTTAAATACTAGGAAGATTTGGTTATAGGACTTTAATTTTTAGGAATAAGTAGGTGTGGCGGGGCGTTTAGCGGTGCTTGCTCAGCGAATCAAGGGTACGGAAGGGGCAAGAAGCGTCGTCCGGACGTCACGAGCCTCGGTATGGATATGCCGGGGTGGACGAATAATCACGCCAAAGCGCGTATGAAGGGAATCGTGCAGCATTGCACTGCACACGGGGCTTTCAGCATCCGGCGATGGGCTGGCTAATCAGCGAAAGGCGATGGGCGTTGGCATCGCCAGAGATCAGAGTGCGTCTTGCAGATGCCCGCGCAGTTCGATCAGGTCGTCACGCAGCTTGGTCAACTGGTCAATGCTCAGCGCGGAAGCCTTGAGGATGCAGGCAGGCAGTGCCTTGGCCTGCTCGTGCAATGCACGCCCCTTGTCGGTGAGATGCAGCTGCACCACGCGTTCATCCTGACTGCTGCGTTGACGTTGCAGCAAACCTTCGCTTTCCAGGCGCTTGAGCAATGGTGTCAGCGAACCCGGGTCGGTCAGCATACGTGCGCTGATCTCGCTGACGGTGATGCCCTCGTTTTCCCACAGCACCAGCATGGCCAGGTATTGCGGATAGGTGAGACCGAGCGCCTGCAGCAGCGGTTTGTAGGTCTTGGTCATCATCAGCGAGGTGGAATAGAGGGCGAAGCAAAGCTGGTTATCCAGCATTAGCTCGGCGCAGGGTTCCACTTGGGAGGTCATGGCATTGGCCTATAGGGGTGGTTGGCGGTGTCGGCAAGTGGTGCGGGGGCAGCCCGCACCTGAACGCATCAGCCGCAGGATACGCGGGTGATCACTCGCTGATCATCGACGTTGAGGTTAAGGCGTTGACCATTGTATTCCAAGGTCACCACGCTGTTGGGCGTCAGTATCCGCGCCGTGCTGGCACCCGCCTGCTGACGCGCCTGTTCGAGCAGCTCCGACGTTGCGGTCTTGCCCTTGAGATTTTCGACTGCAGAAGAGTTGCAGCCCTGACTGGTGTCGGCAGGCGTGGCTGCCGGTTCGGATTTTTCGGCAGTGCTGCTGCAGCCGGCTGCGAACAGGGCAGCGGCGAGAATGAGGCTTAAACGAGTCTTGGGATTCAACGCTGTGGGCTCCTTTTCCATAGATGTAGCGCTCATTGCGTGCCCTCCAGGCGTGCAAGGCGCTCTTCGAGTGCTGCGATACGCATTTCCAGTTCGACCAGACGATCCTCGTTAGGTGCCACGGCTTCGCTACGTGCAGCCGGGCGGTTGGCCAGGAGGCTTTCCAGGTCGGCGGATTCACCCAGCAAGTGCATGTAGCGATCCTCGCGCTGGCCGCTCTGGCGTGGCAGCAGTACGACCAGGCCGCGAGCGATCAGGCGCTCCAGCTGATGTTGCACTTCGGCCACATCGTCGAAGTCATGCATGCGGTTGCTGCGGGTAAGCAATTCATTGAGGGTCTGCGGGCCGCGCAGTAGCAGCAAACCGAGCAGCACCGTCTGCGGCTTGACCAGCTCCAGCTGCTTGTCGCAGCGCTGCTCCCAGCGGTCGGCGCGGCTGCCCATGACCAGGTGCGCCAGGCCGCGACCTTCCAGACTGCGCAGATAACGCCCGACTTCGCCGGTTTCCAGGTTCATCAACGGCTCGCGACTGGTCTTCTGATTGCAGGCCAACTGCACTGCGTTGAGCGTCAGCGGGTAAGTTTCCGGCGTGGTCAGCTGCTTCTCGATGAGGCAGCCGAGGATGCGCACTTCGACGGCGTGCAATGGGGTTTCACCAACCAGCGGGGAGGGGGTGTGCGACATGGATCGATCCTGGCAGAAAGAACTGGCGTAGGTTAACGGCATCCGTGCTCAGCGGACAGGCTGCAATGTGTGTTCGAGCATGTCCAGGCTGGCGCTGAGCACCTGCTGGCGAGCGTCCTGGCTGACCATCATGCGTGCCAGCAGCAGGCTGCCCAGGCACTGCGCAAGGATGCTCCAGGCCAGTTGTGGATCACCAATGATCTCGGCCCAGGTTTGCTGCAATTGCACGATCTGCTGCTCGGTGCGCTGCCTCACGCTGTCGTCGGCGCGGGCGATTTCTGCGCCCAGTGCGGGCAATACGCAGCCTTTGTCCGGTTGCTCGACGTGCGCCAGGCTCAGATAGGCTGCCAGGCAGCGTTGCAGTTTGTCGCGCCCGGCGTCACCCGGCTCAGCGCCCAGGCGGTTCAGGCTGTTACGCAGTTCCCGTTCGACCAGTTCGGCGAACAGCGTGTCCTTGCTTGGGAAATGACTGTAGAAAGCCGCACCTGACAGGCCTATGGTCTTCATCAGTGCATCCACGCCGGTCACGGCAAAACCCTGCTGCTTGGCAATGGCGGCGCTGTTGGCGAGCAGGCGCTCGCGGGTTTCGGCTTTGTGCTCGGCGGAATAGCGCATGAGATACCGTTGTGTGCTGGCTTGACCCATGCGCAAGCGTAGCATAACGTTCGTTAGGCTAACGATCGTTAGTCAATGGAGAGGCCCATGAACGAAAACAAGAAGGTCGCCTTGATCATCGGAGCAGGTGATGCCACTGGTGGCGCGATTGCCCGGCGTTTCGCCCGTGAGGGCTATGTCGCCTGCGTCACCCGGCGCAGCCTGGATAAACTACAGCCACTGCTGGAGAGCATCCGCCACGAAGGTGGCGAGGCGCATGGTTTCGCTTCCGATGCGCGGCGCGAGGAGCAGGTGGCTGAGCTGGTCGAGAGCATCGAGAGTGACATCGGACCGATCGAGGTGATGGTGTTCAACATCGGCGCCAACGTGCCGTGCAGCATCCTCGAGGAAACCGCGCGCAAGTATTTCAAGATCTGGGAGATGGCCTGCTTTGCCGGCTTCCTCACCAGCCAGGCTGTGGCCAAGCGCATGGTCACGCGCGGGCGCGGCACCATCCTGTTTACCGGTGCAACCGCTGGCCTGCGCGGCGCTGCCGGATTCGCCGCCTTCGCCGGCGCCAAGCACGGCATCCGCGCGCTGGCGCAGAGCATGGCGCGTGAGCTGGGGCCGCTGAATATCCATGTCGCCCATGTGGTGGTGGACGGCGCCATCGATACCGACTTCATCCGCGACAGCTTTCCCGATATCTATGCCAGGAAAGGGCAGGATGGCATTCTCAACCCCGAGCATATCGCCGACAGCTACTGGTTCCTGCATGCCCAGCCGCGCGATGCCTGGACCTTCGAGCTGGACCTGCGTCCGTGGATGGAGCGCTGGTAATCCACGCCATTCGACAAGCACAACAACGAGCGAGTGAACTGATGAGCAAGACGGTAGAGTTCTTCTTCGACCTGGGCAGCCCGGCGTCCTACCTGGCCCATACCCAGCTGCCGGCGCTGTGCAGTGAGTGCGACGCCGAGCTGGTCTATCGGCCGATGCTGTTGGGCGCGGTATTCCAGGCCACTGGCAACGCCTCGCCGGCGATGATTCCGGCCAAGGGACGCTACATGCTGCGCGATCTGGCACGCTTCGCCGAGC
Source organism: Pseudomonas sp. UBA6323 (assembly GCF_002439135.1). Classification (NCBI taxonomy): domain Bacteria; kingdom Pseudomonadati; phylum Pseudomonadota; class Gammaproteobacteria; order Pseudomonadales; family Pseudomonadaceae; genus Pseudomonas; species Pseudomonas sp. UBA6323. Next base: position 5,119 of record NZ_DJSX01000063.1, read on the forward strand.
GCTACGGCGTACCGATGCGCTTCAATCCGCATTTCCCGATCAACACGCTGACCCTGATGCGCCTGCAGGTGGCGGTACAGCTGCATCAGCCCACGCGCTTCAACGATGCCTTGCTAGCGCTGTTTCAGGCGATCTGGGTTGACGGTACCAACATGGGCGATCCGGCCAGAGTGGCCGAAGTGGTGACGGCGGCCGGCTTCGACGCCCAGGCGTTGCAGGCGCAGATCGCCGAACCGGCGGTGAAAGACGCGCTCAAGGCGACTACCGAAGAAGCGGTGAAGCGCGGCGTATTCGGCGCACCGACCTGCTTCGTCGGCGAAGCAATGTTCTTCGGTCAGGACAGGTTGGATTTCGTTCGTGAGGCACTGACCGGCTGATGCCTGGCACAATGACCGAATTGTTTTCCGGCCAGCCGAGCGACCGATGAACCCCGAAGCGCTGAAACTCCTGGTGACCCGCCGCATGCCTTACGGCAAGTACAAGGATCGGCTGATCGCCGATCTGCCGGGGCACTACCTCAACTGGTTCGCCCGCGAGGGCTTCCCCAAGGGCGAGCTGGGCCAGTTGCTTGCGCTGATGCAGGAGATCGATCACAACGGTTTGAAGCCGTTGCTCGATCCGTTGCGCGACCGTTCGTAGTCCGGATAGAGTCCGGGGCGATTCCGATCTCTCTCCCGAATTTCATCCGGGCTACGTCTGGGTTGCCGTTAGTGCCAATTGCGGCCGTGATCCAGCTTCTGATCCACCAGCCATTTGCCATGGGCGATGGAGGCGTGCTGGGCCTTGCTCAGGTCATCCATGAAGGCGTAGTCCAGCGGTAGCGTCTGACGTTTGCTGGTATTTCCGCCGGGGTCGGTGATTTGGCAACCACCGGCCCAGGGCGTGGGCAGGCCGGGATGTTCCATGACGCTGGCATGAATGACGTGATCGCGATGGGTGCAGGTAAGCGCGCTCATGAGGCCACCTCGTAAACCAAGGCGCCGCCCTCGGCGTCGACGCTACACCGAGGTTCCAGCCGGGAGCCGGTGGCGGCGCCGTGTGGATGAGTGGTGCGTCTGTTCCTCTACCTTAGTTCAGATGTCGCGGCCGCGAGCGTTGCCCGACAAACGTGTGCGTTAGCAGCGAGCGAGGGTGCAAGTCGCCGTCCGCTGGCGTAGGGCAATATTGCGCAGCTCGGCCGGTGCTGCAGGCAGCGAACGCGGCGCAAGTCGAAAGCGCTCGGAAGGGCGCAACCGGCGACCAGCGATCGCAGGCTGCGCCAACATGACGACTAGGAGGCGTTGCGGCGCAGCTCGGCCACTTCGCTGCGCAGGGCGCGTAGCTCGTCGAGAATCGCCTGTTCACGGGTCGCTGCAGCTAGCTCCACGGCATTCGGCTCGTGAGTGCTCTGCATGGCGTTGACGATCACGGCGATGAACAGGTTGAGCATCATGAAGGTGGCGATGAGGATGTAGGGCACGAAGAACAGCCACGCCAGCGGATGCTGCTCCATGATCGGGCGGACGATGCCCATCGACCAGCTTTCCAGGGTCATTACCTGGAACAGGGTATAGAGGCTGGCGCCGATGTTGCCGAACCACTCAGGGAAGCTCTGGCCGAAAAGCTGGGTGGCCATCACCGCGGCGACATAGAACACCAGCCCCATCAGCATGACGATACTGCCCATGCCCGGCAGCGAGGCGAGCAGGGCCTGCACCACTTTGCGCATGCTCGGGTTGATCGACACCAGGCGCAGAACTCGCAGTACGCGCAAGGCGCGCAATACGGCGAAGGGGCCGCTGGCCGGCACCAGGGCGATGCCGACCACCAGGCAATCGAACACCGCCCAGGGATCGCGCAGCAGACCGATGCCTCGGGCGGTAAAGCGCAGCGCCAGCTCGATGACGAAGCAGGTGAGGATCAAGGTATCGAGGATCAGCAGCGGCTTGCACCAGTCGGCCACGATCCATGGCGAGGTCTGGAGGCCGAGAATGTCGGCATTGATGATGATCAGCAGAGTAATCAGGCGTTGTACGGACGTGCCGTCCATGAGAGCGCCCAGGCGCTGGCGCCAGTCACTGGTTGGATTCAGTTCGAGTTCGTGCATGGGAATCTGGCTATGGCTGGGTGATGCCGGGCAGCGCCCGGCTGAGGCGAGCGCCCGCTTTCGGCTGTGCGATTGGCGGGCGCGACTGCTCAGCGATCGCCGAGTGCGAAGGCCGTCAGGGTGAAGGTGGGGATGCCGGCGTCCTGCAGCTTCCGCGAGCCACCCAGTTCGGGCAGGTCGATGATCGCGGCGGCCTCGAAGACGCTGGCACGCATGCGTCGCACCAGGTTGGCGGCGGCGATCAGGGTGCCGCCGGTGGCGATCAGGTCATCGAAGATCAATACCGAGTCGCCTTCGCAGAGACTGTCGGTATGCACTTCGAGAAAGGCTTCGCCGTATTCGGTCTGGTAGCCCTCGCTGAGTACGTCCGCCGGCAGTTTGCCCTGCTTGCGGAACAGCACCAGCGGCTTGTTCAGTTCGTAGGCGATGATCGAGCCGATCAGGAAACCGCGGGCATCCATGGCGCCGATATGGCTGAAGTCGGCCTCGACATAGCGCTGGATGAAGCTGTCGGCGACCATGCGCAGGGCACGTGGCGACTGGAACAGCGGGGTGATGTCGCGAAAGATCACGCCCGGCTCGGGAAAGTCCGGTACCGGGCGGATCAGGGTCTTGATGCTGAATTCGTCAAAGATCATCGTGGGGTCCTAATGCGTTGAGCCCGCGAATATCGTACGAGCTCAAACGTCGAGATTGCCACCGGCCAGGGCGCACAGCTCGATCGGATCGAGAATGTGCACTTCCTTGCCTTCGGCTTCGAGCAGCTTGTTCTGCTGGAAGCGGGTAAATACGCGAGACACCGTCTCTACCGCAAGGCCCAAATAGTTACCAATTTCGTTGCGCGACATGGCCAGGCGGAACTGGTTGGCCGAGAACCCACGGGCGCGGAAGCGCGCCGAGAGGTTGACCAGGAAGGTGGCGATGCGCTCGTCGGCGGTCTTTTTCGACAGCAACAGCATCATCTGCTGATCGTCGCGGATTTCGCGGCTCATGATGCGCATCAACTGGCGGCGCAGTTGCGGCAGCTGCAGGGCCAGGTCATCGAGGCGCTCGAAGGGAATTTCGCAGACCGAGGTGGTCTCCAGGGCTTGCGCCGAAACCGGATAGCGTTCGCCGTCGACGCCGGACAGGCCGACCAGTTCGCTGGGCAGGTGGAAACCGGTGATCTGCTCCTCGCCGCCATCGCTGAGGCTGAAGGTCTTCAGCGCGCCGGAACGCACGGCGAACACGGAGCCGAAGGTATCGCCCTGGCGGAACAGGAACTCGCCTTTCTTCAATGGGCGGCCACGCTTGACGATATCGTCGAGCGCGTCCATGTCCTCCATGTTCAGAGAAATGGGCAGGCACAAGGCAGCCAGGCTGCAATCCTTGCAATGGGCTTGATGCTGCGAACGCAGCTTGATGCTCTCGGACATCGTTGGGCTTCCCGGTATACACGCAATGACCGTAAGGGTACCGCAGGGTTTGCGTGACGACCAGCCATATGCGGGGCTGACCGGGCGCTCAAGTTTGACGCTCCGGCGCCGACACAGTCGGTAGAGCCATAGTCCAATGCAAGGAGCAGCGCGCAATGCGTATCCAATCCAGCAGCCCGCTGAGCAATCTAGCTCAGAGCGTTCAGCGACAATACACCGCAGCCGAGCGCAGCCCGGAAGAAGTACGTGAGGGTCTGCGCGTGAGCCTTTCCGAGCTGGGCAAAAACATGTCGGCCAAGCCCGACAAGAACGAGGATATCGACAAGAGCGAGCTGCCGCAGGCGATCAGGGATCTGCTCAAGATGATTCGTGAGTTGCGCGCGCAGATTGCCGAGAAGCAGGCGCAGATCGACGCGATCATGAGCGATCAGAGCCTCGATGCGGAGGCCAAGCGCCAACAGCTCGACGGGCTGCAGACCGAACTCGCTTCGCTCACCGGTGCGCTGACCTCGGCCAACGCCAATCTGATCAAGCTGATGCGCGAGAGTGGCCTTTCCAGCGAGCAGATGCAGGCGGCGACCACGCTGGCGATGAGTTGAGACGTCGGCCCGTGACGCAGTGCATCCGTCACGGGCGCTGATTTTCTGGCTCAGATCACACGGGAAAAGCGCTGGCGCACCTGGTCGTTGAGATAGCGGTCGAACAGCATGCATAGCGAACGCACCAGCAGACGCCCGGCCGGGCGTACCTCGATCCCCCCCGCACTCAGCTCGATCAGGCCATCGCGGTGAAGCTGTTCCAGCTCCGGCCAGAGCGCCGCGAAGTACTCATGGAATACCACGCCGTAGGCCTGTTCGATGCCGGCGAAGTGCAGGTCGAAATGACAGATCAGTTGCTGGATCACGGCGCGGCGCAGGCGGTCGTCTGCATTGCAGTGCAGACCGCGACGGGTCGCCAGCTGGCCGTTGCCCAGGGTCTGCTGGTAGACATTGATGTCGCTGTCGTTCTGGCTGTATAGATCGCCGATCTGGCTGATGGCTGACACGCCCAGGCCGATCAGGTCGCAATGGCCATGGGTGGTGTAACCCTGGAAGTTGCGTTGCAGAGTGCCTTCTTCCTGGGCGATGGCCAGCTCGTCGTCAGGCAGGGCGAAGTGGTCCATGCCGATGTAGCGATAACCGGCGCGTGTCAGTTGTTCGATGCTGTTCTGCAGCATGATCAGCTTGTCGGCCGGACTGGGCAGATCGTCGGCGCTGATGCGTCGTTGCGGCATGAAGCGTTCGGGCAGGTGCGCGTAGTTGAACAGCGACAGCCGATCCGGCTGCAGTGCGATAACTTCGGCAACGGTGCGGGCGAAGCGCTCCGGGGTCTGCTTGGGCAGGCCGTAGATCAGGTCGATATTCACCGAGCGGAACTGCAGGGTACGCGACGCCTCGACGATGGCGCGGGTTTCCTCAAGGGTCTGCAGGCGATTGACTGCACGCTGTACCTCGGGGTCCAGGTCCTGCACGCCGAGGCTGACGCGGTTGAAGCCCAGTTCGCGCAGCAGGCCCATGGTCGACCAGTCGGCCTCGCGCGGATCGATTTCGATGCTGTAATCGCCGGAGTCGTCATCCAGCAGGTTGAAGTGCTGGCGCAGGTGCTGCATCAGACGGCGCAACTCATCGTGGCTGAGGAAGGTCGGCGTGCCGCCACCGAAATGCAGCTGTTCGATCGGCTGGCTCTTGTCGATGTGGCGACTGACGATCTCGATTTCCCGCTCGAGCTTTTCCAGGTAGGGCAGGGCACGACCGCGGTCCTTGGTGATCACCTTGTTGCAGGCGCAGTAGTAGCAGATGTGCGCGCAGAAAGGGATGTGCACATACAGCGACAGCGGACGCCCGGCCTTGCGGCTGTCGCGCAACGCATGCAGCAGGTCGAAGGGGCCGATGGCGTCATGGAACTGTACGGCGGTCGGGTAGGAGGTGTAGCGCGGGCCGGCGAGATCGTAGCGGCGGATCAGGTCGGCATCCCACTGGATGGCGTCTTGCATGGGAAATAATCCTGGACAGGCTTTGCGGCCAGTCTAGGGATGCTGGAGCGCAACGACCTTGACCTGTATCAAGGGCGCGTAGGGGTACGGTGCGGTGGCATAGCTTCGTAGCCCGGATGCAATCCGGGGCACCTTGCTCCCGGATTGCGTCCGCGATACCTGTCAGTGCCCCATCAGCCAATGCTGGTGCGGCCCTGGTAGGGTCCAGATGCCGAACAGGATGACCAGCAGGCCGCCAGCCATGCGCACGCCGCGTTTGCGCAGCAGAGTGGTGATGCGCTCTGCAGCCAGCCCGGTGGCCAGCAGAACCGGCCAGGTACCCAGGCCGAAGGCCAGCATCAGCAGCGCGCTGTCCACTGCATTGCCCTGGCTGGACGCCCACAGCAGCGTGCTGTAGACCAGGCCGCACGGCAGCCAGCCCCATAGTCCGCCCAGCACCACGGCCTTGGGGATGCTCGTGACCGGCATGAAGCGCCGTGTCAGCGGCTGGATATGCCGCCACAGGCCGCGTCCCAGCGCTTCGATACGGGTCAGGCCAGTCCACCAGCCAGCCAGATACAGGCCCATGGCGATCAGTAGCAGTGCAGCCAGCGTGCGCATGACCACCTCGGCCTTGCTGCCGGCAATGGCCCAACCCGCCAGCCCGAGAAGCAGGCCGGCCAGGCTGTAACTGAGAATGCGCCCGAGGTTGTAGGCCAGCAGCAGTTGCAGGCGTCTGCTGCGTTGCTCGGGCGGAATCGCCAGGGTCAGTGCGCCCATCAGGCCGCCGCACATGCCCAGGCAGTGCCCCCCGCCGAGCAGGCCGAGAATCAGTGCCGACACCAGCAGCGGCGCCAATTCAAGCATCGGGCTTGTCCTGCTTGCTGTGTTCCCCGGCCTGCTCGATGCCGGCCTTGTGCAGCGGATCTTCATCGTCGAACAGGATGCTGTGGGCCGGCCCGTCCAGGTCGTCGTACTGGCCGCTGTCTACCGCCCAGAAGAACAGCCAGATGGCGAAGCCGACCAGGCCGATGGCGACGGGAATGAGGATATAGAGGGCGGACATGCGGTCTCCATGGAGGCGTCTGGGTAGGAGCGAGCTCTGCTCGCGAAACGCTTCTTCGCGAGCAGAGCTCGCTCCTACATGTTCGGGCTACGCTTGCTTGCAGCTTATCGGCTCAGGCGCAGCGCGTTGAGTACCACCAGCAGCGAGCTGAGCGACATGCCCACGGCCGCCCAGATCGGCGTGATCCAGCCCAGGGCGGCAAAGGGCAGCACGAGACCATTGTACAGCGTCGCCCAGGTCAGGTTTTCGATGATGATGCGCCGCGTGCGCTTGGCCAGTTTCAGGCCATCGACCAGGCTACCCAGACGGTTCGACAACAGCACCGCGTCGGCACTGGTTTTCGCCAGGTCGGACGCCGAGCCCATGGCCACGCTGATATCTGCAGCGGCCAGCACCGGTACGTCGTTGACGCCATCGCCGAGCATCAGCACGCGACGACCTTCGCCATGCAACTGCTTGAGCACTGCCAGCTTGGCGTCCGGGGTCAGGCCGCCACGGGCGTCATCAATGCCGAGTTGACGGGCGACTTCGCCGACCATCGGCGAGCTGTCGCCTGAAAGCAGATGGATATGCCAGCCGCGGGCGCGAGCGGCGGCGATCAGGTCGGGGGCATCCTCACGCAGGCGGTCGTCGAGGACGAACCAGGCCAGCGGTCCCTGTTCATCGCCCAGCAGCAGCCACTGGCCATGCTCGCTGGCAATCGACGGTACGGCGTGGCCGCTCAGGGCGCAGACGAAGCTGGCTTCGCCGATGCGTAGCAGGCGTCCGTCGACGCTGCCCTGCAGGCCCTGGCCCGGATGGCTGTCGACGGCTTGTGCGGCACGTGGCGCCTGGCTGAAGGCTCGGGCGATAGGGTGCTCCGAGCGGTTCTCCAGCGCGGCGGCCAGCGCCAGGCAGTCGCCCTCGTCGAGGTCGCGCAGCGGATGGATGGCCTTGAGCGTCAACCGGCCCTCGGTCAGGGTGCCGGTCTTGTCGAGCACCAGGGTGTCGATCTGGTTCAGGCCTTCCAGCACATGGCCGCGGGTCAGCAGCATGCCCAGTTTGTGCAGGCTGCCGGTGGCGGTGGTCAGCGCCGTCGGCGTGGCCAGTGCCAGGGCGCAGGGGCAGGTGGCCACCAGCAGGGCGAGCACGACCCAGAAGGCGCGGCTGGAATCGATTTCCCACCAGGCGAAGCCGACCACGGCGGCGGATACCAGGATGAACAGCAGGAACCATTGCGAGACCCGGTCGGCGATCTCCGCCAGGCGCGGTTTCTCGCTCTGCGCCCGTTCGAGCAGACGCACGATGGCCGACAGGCGAGTGGCATCGCCCAGCGCCTGTACCTCGACGGTCAGCGGGCCTTCGACATTCAGCGTGCCGGCCGTTACCCCGTCGCCGATGCTGCGCGCCTGGGGTAGGTATTCCCCGGTAAGCAGCGATTCGTCGACGCTGGACTGGCCAGCGAGGATACGGCCGTCGGCAGGAATCAGCGAGCCAGGCTGCACCAGTACCCGCTCGCCGACACGCAGTTCGCTGAGCAGGATGCGCTGGCTCTGGCCGTCTGCCTCCAGGCGCAGGCATGAGGCGGGCAGCAATTGCACCAGTTGCGCGGTGGCCGCTGCCGTGCGTTCGCGGGCGCGGCGCTCCAGGTAGCGTCCGGCAAGCAGGAACAGGGCGAACATGCCCACCGCGTCGAAATACAGCTCGCCCTGGCCGGTGATGGTAGACCAGATGCCGGCTACGTAGGCGCCGCCGATCGCCAGGGAGACCGATACGTCCATGGTCAGGTGGCGGGTACGCAAGTCGCGCAGCGCTCCGCGGAAGAACTGTCCGCAGCAGTAGAAGACGATGGGGGTGGTGAGGAACAGGCTGGTCCAGCGCAGGATCTTGTCCAGCTCCGGCGACAGGTCGATGTTGAATTCCGGCCAGGTGGCCATGGTCGCCATCATCACCTGCATCCACAGCAGGCCGGCCACGCCCAGTTCGCGCATGCGCCGGCGGTTTTCCGCAGCCAGGCGTTCGGCCGCCTCATCGGCACGCCAGGGGTGGGCGGCATAGCCGATGCGGCGCAATTCGGCGAGTAGCTTGCTCAACGGAATCTGGCTGTCCTGCCAGCGCACCTGCAGGCGGTGGTTGGACAGGTTCAGGTGTGCTTCGGCCACGCCCGGTACGCCGCGCAGGTGCTTCTCGATCAGCCAGCCACAGGCGGCACAACTGATGCCCTCGATCAGCAGCTGGGTTTCGCTCAGCTCGCCCTCGTGCTGGACGAAAGGGCGTTGCACATCGCTGCGGTCATACAGTGCCAGCTCATCAGGCAATGCCTGCGGCAGGGCTTGCGGGTTGGCAGAGTTTTCGCTGCGATGGCTGTAGTAATGCTCCAGCCCACCGGCGACGATGGCTTCGGCCACGGCCTGGCAGCCGGGGCAGCACATTTCGCGGGTCTGGCCGAGGACTTCGGCGCGGAAATGGCTGCCGGCAGGCACCGGCAGACCACAGTGGAAGCAAGGAGTAGGGGCGGGCATCGGCTGGGTCAGTAGGAGGGATTGTCACCGATCAGGATGGTCTGGCCATCGGTGATGTTCTCTTCCTCGAACAGGCGCCAGTTCTGGCTGCCTTCCTGACCAAGCAGTTCGACGAAGCGACGGCCAATGACCTGATCGACCATCTGCCCGCGGTACTGGCCATCGGCGGCTGGCTGCAGGATGACGCGGCGATCACGCTCCGGCTGGGTCGGCGAAATCAGGTTAAGGACGATCTGCTGTGGCTTGCTGTTGCCTTGCAGCGACAGGGTGGCGACGCCGGTGGCGTTATCCAGTACCAGTTCGCCCTGCAGCTGCAGGCGCTCGGCCAGTTTCTCGCGCTCCAGCGACTGGTTGATGCCCTTGCCAACGTCGTAGTAGTCGTCGGAGATCAGCCCCGGCGGGTTCTTGGTGGCCAGGGTGAGCAGGGCAATACCCTGCACCACCGAGTAACTGAGCATCGCGATAATGAACCAGGGCCAGAATTGCTTGTACCAGGGTTTTACCGGCGAGGGTGCTTGTTCAGTCATGCTCTTTCCGTTGTCAGCGGACGCTGGGGCCAATGAAGCGGCTGTCGGCGTCGGTCGTGATACTGGGGTCATCCGCGGATTGTACGTGGAAGACGATGTTGTTGGCGCTCGAGGGCAGCTTCTCCGGCGCGATGGACAGCTCGACGGGGAAGGAATAGACCTCGCCGGCCAGTGTCCGCACTTCGCTCTTGCCTTCGTAAACCAGGCCGTCGAGACCGTCGGCGGTGATCACATAGGTCATGTCGCGCTGCGACTTGTTCATGATCTTCAGGGTGTAGACGTTCTCGATATGGCCGCGCTCGTTCTCGCGGAACAGCACGCGGTCCTTGAGCACATCCAGCCCCACCAGCGGGCGATGGGCCACGGCCCAGGCGAACAGGCCGATCATGGCGACCAGCGCGACAGCGTACCCGATCAGGCGCGGGCGCAGCAGGTGGGTCTTCTGGCCAGACAGGTTGTGTTCAGTGGTATAGCTGATCAGTCCCTTGGGATAGTTCATCTTGTCCATGATGTCGTCACAGGCATCGATGCACGCGGCGCAGCCGATGCACTCGACCTGCAGGCCGTCGCGGATGTCGATGCCGGTGGGACAGACCTGTACGCACATCTTGCAGTCGATGCAGTCACCCAGGCCCTGTGCCTTGTAGTCGGCGTCCTTCTTGCGTGGGCCGCGCTTTTCGCCGCGACGCGGGTCGTAGGAGACGATCAGGGTGTCCTGGTCGAACATCACGCTCTGGAAGCGCGCGTACGGGCACATGTAGATGCACACCTGCTCGCGCAGGTAACCGGCATTGCCGTAGGTAGCGAGGGTGAAGAAGCCGATCCAGAAGTAGGCCCAGCCACTGGCTTCGCCGGTGAATATCTCGATCACCAACTCGCGAATCGGCGTGAAATAGCCGACGAAGGTGATAGCGGTGAGCAGCGACACGCCGACCCAGATGCCATGCTTGGCCAGCTTGCGCCCGAATTTCTTGCCGCTCATGGGCTGCTTGTCGAGCTTCATGCGCTGGTTGCGGTCGCCTTCGGTGACCTTCTCCGCCCACATGAATACCCAGGTGAACACGCTCTGCGGGCAGGTGTAGCCGCACCAGACGCGGCCTGCGAATACGGTGATGAAGAACAGGCCGAAGGCGCAGATGATCAGCAGCCAGGACAGCAGCATGAAGTCCTGAGGCCAGTAGGTGGCGCCGAAGATATTGAATTTGCGTTCCGGCAGGTTCCACCAGACGGCCTGACGACCTTCCCAGTTCAGCCAGACGGTGCCGAAGAAGAGCAGGAACAGCAAAGCACCGCCAACGCGGCGAAGGTTACGGTAGAGGCCGGTGAACGCGCGGGTGTAGATCTTCTCGCGGCTGGCGTAGAGGTCGACGCTGACGTTCTTGGCAGGGGAAGGGGGGGTGACGTCCTGGACGGGAATCTGTTCACTCATCAATGCATACCAAAGCGGTTGGTTGGCAGCCCGGGCCGATGCGTGCCGGCTTAGGTCAGTTCACGGTAGCTATATGGTACGCCTGAAAGACAACGCCCGGGTGCGACCAGCGGTCGCGTTCCGGGCGTTCATTGACCCTTGTCAAAAGAGTCGTTCTGCGATTACTGCTCTTGTGCCTTGTGCGACAGGCTGTACACGTAGGCGGCCAGCAGGTGCACCTTGTCGTTGCCAAGGAATTCTTCCTGGGCAGGCATGTTGCCGTGGCGACCGTAGCGGATGGTCTGCTGCAGTTGCGCGTAGCTGCTGCCGTAGATGAACGCTGCCGGGTTGGTCAGGTTCGGTGCGCCCATGGCCGCAGTGCCCTTGCCGTCAGCGCCGTGGCAGGCGAAGCAGGTACCGGCGAAGACCTTCTGGCCTGCCTCGATATCGGCTTCCACGCCTTCCGGCAGTTCACGACCACCCAGCTGGGTCAGCACGTAGGCGGCGACGTTGCGTACACCGTCTTCGCCGATGGCAGGGCCTTGAGCCGGCATGGCGCCCTGGCGACCCTTGAGGATCGTGGTCTTGATGGTTTCCGGCTCGCCGCCCCAGCGCCATTCGGTGTCGGTCAGGTTGGGGAAGCCGTAGCTGCCCTTGGCATCGGAACCGTGGCAAACCGAGCAGTTGGAGGCGAACAGGCGACCACCCATTTTCAGGGCTTGCTCGTCCTTGGCTACTTCCTCGATCGGCATGGCGGCGTACTTGGCGAACAGCGGGCCGTATTGCTCATCGGCGCGCGCCATTTCCTTCTCCCACTGATGCACGCCGGTCCAGCCAGTGTGACGCATGGAGCCGTCCGCGATCTGTACGCCAGCAGCGAAAGGCGTCTGCTTTTCGTTGTCGACGTAATCGTAGCCCGGCAGCAGGCCTTTGAAGTTGCCCAGGCCCGGATACAGCACGAGATAGCCGAGGGCGAAGACGATGGTGGCGACGAACAGCATGAACCACCACTTTGGCAGCGGGTTGTCATACTCCTCGATGCCGTCGAAGCTGTGGCCGACGGTTTCTTCGGTGGTTTCCTGGCGCTGACCCTTGCGAGTGCCGAAGATCAGCCAGGTCAGGGCGAAGATGGTGCCCAGAGACAGAATGGTTACGTACCAACTCCAGAACGTGGTCATTGGTTATTGCTCCTGGAAGAGTCCTGATCGCCCTTGGACTCGGGCTTGGGGTCGTCAGCGAAGGGCAGGTTGGCAGCTTCGTCGAAGCTCGATTTGCGCTTGCTGCTGTAAGCCCAGAGCACCACGCCGATGAAGGCGATGAAAACCACCGCCGTGCCGATGCCGCGAATCATCCCGATGTCCATAGCGTCTTACCGTTTGTTCTTGATGGAAGTGCCGAGAACCTGCAGGTACGCGATCAGCGCGTCCATTTCGGTATTGCCTTTCACGGCATCGCGGGCACCGGCGATATCTTCGTCGGTGTAGGGGATGCCGAAGCCACGCATGACTTCCATCTTCTTGGCGGTGTCGCGGCCGTCGAGCTTGTTCTCCACCAGCCATGGGTAGGCGGGCATCTTGGACTCAGGCACGACGTTGCGCGGGTTGTACAGGTGGGCGCGGTGCCACTCGTCCGAGTAGCGGCCGCCGACACGGGCCAGATCCGGGCCGGTACGCTTGGAGCCCCACAGGAAGGGGTGATCCCAGACGCTTTCACCGGCGACGGAGTAGTGGCCGTAACGCTCGGTCTCGGCGCGGAACGGACGAATCATCTGCGAGTGGCAGCCGACGCAGCCCTCGCGGATGTAGATATCGCGACCTTCCAGTTGCATGGCGGTGTAGGGCTTGAGGCCTTCCACCGGCTCATTGGTGACGTCCTGAAAGAACAGCGGAACGATCTGGGTCAGGCCACCGATGCTGACGGCAATCACCATCAGCAACGCCATCAGGCCGATATTCTTCTCGATGATTTCGTGTTTCATCAGTGAGCGCTCCCTTGAACTGCGGGAATCTGCGCGGCCGCTTCGTACTCAGCCGGCTTGGCGGCGCGCACGGTGCGCCAGGTGTTGTAGGCCATCAGCAGCATGCCGGTGACGAAGAAGGCGCCGCCGATCATGCGCACAACAAAGCCTGCATGGCTGGCTTCCAGCGCTTCGACGAAGGAGTAGGTGAGGGTGCCGTCTTCGTTGACTGCGCGCCACATCAGGCCCTGGGTGATGCCGTTGACCCACATCGAGGCGATGTACAGCACGGTACCGATGGTAGCCAGCCAGAAGTGGGTGTTGATCAGGGCGATGCTGTGCATCTGCTCGCGACCGAACACCTTCGGAATCAGGTGGTACAGCGAACCGATGGAGATCATCGCTACCCAGCCGAGGGCGCCGGCGTGTACGTGGCCGATGGTCCAGTCGGTGTAGTGGGACAGGGCGTTGACGGTCTTGATGGCCATCATCGGACCTTCAAAGGTCGACATGCCGTAGAACGCCAGCGACACCACCAGGAAACGCAGGATCGGGTCGGTGCGCAGTTTGTGCCAGGCGCCGGACAGGCTCATCATGCCGTTGATCATGCCGCCCCAGCTTGGAGCCAGCAGGATGACCGACATGGCCATGCCCAGGGACTGCGCCCAGTCAGGCAGGGCGGTGTAGTGCAGGTGGTGCGGGCCGGCCCAGATGTACAGGGTGATCAGCGCCCAGAAGTGCACGATGGACAGGCGATACGAGTAGATCGGACGCTCGGCCTGCTTGGGCACGAAGTAGTACATCATCCCCAGGAAACCGGTGGTCAGGAAGAAGCCCACGGCGTTGTGGCCGTACCACCACTGGATCATCGCGTCGGTCGCGCCGGCATAGGCCGAGTACGACTTGAACAGGGTCACCGGCATGGCGGCACTGTTGACGATGTGCAGCATCGCGGTCACGAGGATGAAGGCGCCGAAGAACCAGTTGCCCACATAGATGTGCTTGGTCTTGCGCTTGACGATGGTGCCGAAGAACACCACCAGGTAGGTGATCCAGACGATGCCCAGCAGGATGTCGACCGGCCACTCGAGCTCGGCATATTCCTTGGAGCTGGTGTAGCCCATCGGCAGGGTGATCACCGCAAGGACGATGACCGCTTGCCAACCCCAGAAGGTGAAGGCAGCCAGACCGTCGGAGATCAGGCGCGTCTGACAGGTGCGCTGGACCACGTAATACGAGGTCGCGAACAGTGCGCATCCGCCAAAGGCGAAGATCACCGCGTTGGTGTGCAGCGGGCGCAGACGGCCGAAGCTCGTCCACGGCAGGCCCAGGTTGAGTTCTGGCCACACGAGTTGTGCGGCGATGAACACGCCTAGACCCATCCCAATGACCCCCCAGATCACCGTCATAATGGCGAACTGGCGGACCACCTTATAGTTATAAGCAGTCTGACTGATTGCTGTGCTCATGCTAGGGGTTCCACGGTTAATGGAGTTTTATGGGGCAAAAATCGGCGGCAAGTATGGAGAAAGCAGGTAGCCATTGCAACGCAACATGCCGACGCGAACAGGGTTTCAGAGGCTTTAACGGGCCTTGCGAGAGGGCCGGGAAAACGCTCTGTCAGCTTTTGGCGCAATCAGTTTGCGCAGCGCTAAGAAAGGATCGCCTTGGAGTTGTGACGGATGGCGACTGAAAGGCAGCTTAGCCCAGTTCAAGGAAATTGCAGGGCTATTGGTCGGCGGGTGCGACACTGGGTCGCACATATATAAGGAGGGACCGGCGACCTTGATCGGCCGCCGGCAAAGCAGGGGGGTTACTCGTTCTTGCCCTGGCTCAGCTTGAGCACGTAGGCAGCCAGCAGGTGAGCCTTGTCGTTGCCGAGAAAGTCTTCCTGTGCCGGCATGTTGCCGCTGCGACCATAGCGGATGGTCTGTTGCAGTTGCGCGAAGCTGCTGCCGTAGATGAATGCGCTCGGCTGAGTCAGGTCCGGTGCGCCCAGGGCGGGCGTGCCCTTGCCGTTGGCGCCGTGGCAGGCGAAGCAGGTGGTGGAGAAGATCTTCTCGCCTGCCGCGACATCCACGACTTCGCCTTCCGGCAACTCACGACCACCCAGCGAGGTCAGCACATAGGCGGCTGCGTTGCGCACGCCATCTTCGCCGATCACTGCTACCTGGGGCGGCATCATGCCATGACGTCCCTTGAGGATGGTGGTCTTGATGGTTTCCGGCTCGCCGCCCCAGCGCCAGCTGTCATCGGCCAGGTTGGGGAAGCCATAGCTGCCCTTGGCGTCGGAGCCGTGGCAGACCGAGCAGTTGGAGGCGAACAGGCGGCCGCCCATTTTCAGCGCGCGCTCGTCCTGGGCCACTTCCTCGATCGGCATGGCGGCGTACTTGGCGAAGATCGGGCCATACAGCTCATCGGCACGATCCATCTCGCGCTGCCACTGGTTGACCTGGGTCCAGCCATCCTCATAGCCCGGCAGTAGGCCCTTGAAGTTGCCCAGGCCCGGATAGAGCAACAGGTAGCCGACGGAGAACACCAGGGTGCCGAGGAACAGCATGAACCACCACTTCGGCAGTGGGTTGTCATACTCCTCGATGCCATCGAAGGCGTGGCCCATGGTCTGTTCGGTCGGGTTCTTGTGCACTTCGCTCTTGCGGGTGGCGAAGATCAGCCAGAACAGCGCGACCAGTGAACCGACGGTCAGCAGGGTGATGTACCAACTCCAGAAGGTGGTCATGCTTGGGTCCTCGAAACGGCGGGCTTGGGCTCATCAGCGAAAGGCAGGTTGGCCGCTTCGCTGAAGGCGTCGCGGCGTTTGCCGCTGTAGGCCCAGAGGGTGACGGCGGTGAAGGCGATAAGCACCAGCACGGTACCGATGCCGCGCACGATGCCGATATCGATAAGCTCGAACATGGCGCTCACCTCTTGTTCTTCACGGCGGTGCCAAGCACCTGCAGGTAGGCGACCAGCGCGTCCATCTCGCTCTTGCCCCTGACCGCATCACTGGCGCCGGCGATGTCGTCGTCGCTGTAGGGCACGCCGAGCATGCGCAGTGCGCTCATCTTCTTGGCGGTGTCCTTGCCATCGAGAGTGTCCTCAACCAGCCACGGATACGCGGGCATGATCGACTCGGGCACGACGTTGCGCGGGTTGTACAGGTGGGCGCGATGCCACTCGTCCGAGTAGCGACCGCCGACACGGGCCAGGTCCGGGCCGGTGCGCTTGGAACCCCACAGGAACGGGTGGTCCCAGACGCTTTCGCCAGCGACGGAGTAGTGGCCGTAACGCTCGGTCTCGGCACGGAACGGGCGGATCATCTGCGAGTGGCAGCCGACGCAGCCCTCGCGGATGTAGATGTCGCGTCCTTCCAGTTGCAGTGCGTTGTAAGGCTTGAGGCCATCGACCGGCTCGTTGGTGACGTCCTGGAAGAACAGCGGGACGATCTGGGTCAGGCCACCGATGCTGACCGCGAGGATCATCACCAGGGCCATCAGGCCGATATTCTTCTCGAGAATCTCGTGTTTCATCAGTGGGCTCCTTCTACCGAGAACTGCGCAGCGGCTTCCATCTCGGTCGATTGGGCGCTACGTACGGTCAGCCAGACGTTCCAGGCCATCAGCAGCATGCCGGCGAAGAAGATGGCGCCGCCGATTACCCGCACCACAAAGCCGACATGGCTGGCTTCCAGCGCTTCGACGAAGGAGTAGGTGAGGGTGCCGTCTTCGTTGACTGCGCGCCACATCAGGCCCTGGGTGATGCCGTTGACCCACATCGAGGCGATGTACAGCACGGTGCCGATGGTGGCCAGCCAGAAATGGCCATTGATCAAGCCGATGCTGTGCATCTGCTCGCGGCCGAACACCTTGGGAATCATGTGATACAGCGAGCCGATCGACACCATGGCAACCCAGCCGAGGGCGCCGGCGTGTACGTGGCCGATTGTCCAGTCGGTGTAGTGGGACAGGGCGTTGACGGTCTTGATGGCCATCATCGGGCCTTCGAAGGTCGACATGCCGTAGAACGCCAGCGACACCACCAGGAAACGCAGGATCGGGTCGGTACGCAGTTTGTGCCAGGCGCCGGAGAGGGTCATCATGCCGTTGATCATGCCGCCCCAGCTCGGGGCCAGGAGGATCAGCGACATCACCATGCCGAGGCTCTGCGCCCAGTCAGGCAGGGCGGTGTAGTGCAGGTGGTGCGGGCCGGCCCAGATGTACACCGCGATCAGCGCCCAGAAGTGGACGATGGACAGGCGGTAGGAGTAGACCGGGCGACCGGCCTGCTTGGGCACGAAGTAGTACATCATCCCCAGAAAGCCCGCAGTCAGGAAGAAGCCCACGGCATTGTGGCCGTACCACCACTGCACCATGGCATCGGTAGCACCTGCATACAGCGAGTAGGACTTGGTCAGGGTGACCGGGATTTCCAGGTTGTTGACCACGTGCAGAATGGCCACGGTGAGGATGAACCCGCCGAAGAACCAGTTGCCGACATAGATGTGGCTGACCTTGCGCTGCACCACCGTACCGAAGAAGACGATGGCGTAAGACACCCAGACGATGGTGATCAGGATGTCGATCGGCCATTCCAGCTCGGCGTATTCCTTGGAGCTGGTCCAGCCCAGGGGCAGGGTAATGGCCGCAAGCACGATCACCAGTTGCCAGCCCCAGAAGGTGAAGGCAGCCAGCTTGGGCGCGAACAGCGTGGTCTGGCTGGTGCGTTGCACCGCGTAGTAGCTGGTGGCGAACAGGGCGCAGCCACCGAAGGCGAAGATCACCGCATTGGTATGCAGCGGACGCAGACGGCCGAAGCTGGTCCACGGTAGGTTCAAGTTAAGTTCGGGCCAGGCCAGCTGGGCAGCGATGAATACGCCGAGTCCCATGCCGACGATGCCCCAAACCACCGTCATAATGGCGAACTGGCGAACCACCCTGTAGTTGTAGGCGGAACGGGTTGTTGTGTTCATGTCTGGGCTTCCATCCACGGTTATGGCAGAGCGGCCGATAACCGTGGTGGACGCAGGCATGAGCAAGCCACGGACACCACGGATATCGACGCGAGGCAAGCATGAGCAAAGGGCCATCTAGGTTTATTGACGCCGGTCAATGTGAGCAGGGGCTACCCTGGCTGTGGGACGAACCGCCGCAGGGGGCGTCGAGCACGCTGATCCTGGCTCATGGCGCCGGCGCGCCGATGGACAGCCCGTTCATGCAGCACATGGCGCAGGGCCTTGCAGCGTGCGGCGTGCGCGTGGTGCGCTTCGAGTTCGCCTACATGGCGCAGCGGCGGATAGATGGGCGCAAGCGGCCGCCCAACGCGCAGGCGCAACTGCTGCAGCAATGGCGTGACATACATGCCCAGGTGCGCCAACGGGTCGCAGGGCCTGTGGCCATCGGCGGCAAGTCCATGGGCGGGCGCATGGCCAGTCTGCTGGCCGACGAACTGGGTACCTCGGCGCTGATCTGTCTGGGCTATCCCTTCTACGCGGCCGGCAAACCGGAAAAGCCGCGAGTCGCCCATCTGGCCGAGTTGCGCACGCCGACGCTGATCATCCAGGGGGAGCGCGATGCACTGGGCAATCGCGCGGCTGTCGCGGGTTATGACCTGTCGCCCGCCATCGCGCTGCACTGGCTGCAGGCGGGCGACCACGATCTCAAGCCGCTGAAGGCGTCCGGTTTCAGTCACGAGCAGCATCTCGACACAGCGGTCCGGACCGTCGCGCGGTTTCTCGGCGCAGGCTGAAGGGGGTATCGGCTCCTGTAGCCGGGTTAGGTTCGGGAGATCGATAGCGAATGATCCCCGGATTTCATCCGGGCTACCTGCTGCGTTGTCGCGGCGGACGTACGAAAGCGGTTGAGTTTGACTGGCTGGTCACGCAATGTGACAGCCAGGTGCAGGGCCCATCCAAGCGCGGCCTCCGCTTGCTGTTGAAGGCTTGCCGACAACTGTGCCACGCCGTGGGGCGAATCCTCATGACGGAAATATTGCACTGCACCAGACTGGTGCTGAATGTTTTCGGGTTGTAGGTAACTTGTTGATAGGGAAGGATTATTAGTGCTGGCTCGGGCCTTGCAGAGAATGCCGCAAGTCCGGGTGACAAGGAGTACGGCATGGCCCGCACCTTTTATGACGAGATGTATGACGCGAGCGGCGCTGTCCGCCCGCACTACCGCGAATTCGCCCGATGGCTGGCCGAGACGCCGGACGATCTGCTGGCCCAGCGCCGACGAGAAGCCGACCTGCTGTTCCACCGCGCCGGTATCACCTTCACCCTCTATGGGGATGACCAGGGCACCGAGCGTCTGATCCCCTTCGACATCATCCCGCGCGCCATCCCCGCCAGCGAATGGCGCATCGTCGAACGCGGCTGCATCCAGCGCGTGCAGGCACTCAATCTGTTCCTCGCCGACCTCTACCACGATCAACGGGTCATCAAGGCGGGGATCATTCCGGCCGAGCAGGTGCTGGCCAACGAGGGCTACCAGATGGCCATGCAGGGCCTCGACCTGCACCGTGACATCTACGCGCACATCGCCGGGGTCGACCTGGTGCGTGACGGCGACGGCAGCTACTACGTGCTGGAAGACAACCTGCGCACGCCCAGCGGCGTCAGCTACATGCTCGAAGACCGCAAGATGATGATGCGCCTGTTCCCCGAGCTGTTCGCCGCGCAGCGCGTGGCGCCGGTGGACCACTACCCGAACCTGCTGCTCGATGCGCTGAAGAGCTCCAGCCCGTTGGACAATCCCACGGTGGTGGTACTGACGCCGGGGCGCTTCAATAGCGCCTACTTCGAGCACGCCTTCCTTGCTCGCGAGATGGGCGTGGAATTGGTGGAGGGCGCTGACCTTTTCGTGCGCGACGACAAGGTGTACATGCGCACAACCGCCGGTGCCCGTCAGGTGGACGTGATCTACCGCCGCCTCGATGATGCCTTCCTCGACCCGCTGGCCTTCAACCCCGAGTCCATGCTCGGCGTCGCCGGCCTGCTGTCGGCGTACCGCTCGCGCAATGTGGTGCTGGCTAACGCCATTGGCACCGGGGTGGCCGATGACAAGTCGGTCTACCCCTACGTCGGCGACATGATCCGCTTCTACCTCGACGAGGAGCCGATCCTGAAAAACGTACCGACCTGGCAGTGCCGCAAGCCGGAAGAACTGTCCCACGTACTGGCCAACCTGTCCGAACTGGTGGTCAAGGAAACCCAGGGTTCCGGCGGCTACGGCATGCTGGTCGGCCCGGCGGCGAGCAAGGCCGAGATCGAGAATTTTCGCGCGCGCCTGATCGCCAAACCGGAGGCCTATATCGCCCAGCCGACGCTGAGCCTGTCGACCTGCCCGACCTTCGTCGAGCGCGGCATCGCACCGCGCCATATCGACCTGCGCCCGTTCGTCCTGACCGGCCGCGAAACCCGCCTGGTGCCTGGCGGCCTGACCCGCGTGGCACTGCGCGAAGGTTCGCTGGTGGTCAATTCGTCGCAAGGCGGCGGGACCAAGGACACCTGGGTGGTGGAGGACTGATCATGCTGAGTAGAACCGCCTCCGATCTGTACTGGATGTCACGCTACCTGGAGCGCGCCGAGAACCTGGCGCGCATGCTCGACGTCAGTTATTCGCTGTCGCTGATGCCGCAGGACGGCCGTGGCGACGGCCTCGATGAACTGGCCATGCCGCTGTTGATCACCGGCACCCTGGATGACTACCTGGAGCGCCACGGCCCGCTGCACGCCGAGCGCATGCTGCACTTCTTCGCCCTCGATGCGAGCAACCCGGGCAGCATCTACTGCTGCCTGCAGGCCGCGCGCAGCAACGCCCATGCGGTGCGCGGGCGGATCACCGCCGACATGTGGGAGAACATCAACGCCACCTGGCTGGAGATGCGCGGTATCGCCGAGCAGGGTCTGGGGCGCTACGGCATCAGCCGTTTCTGCGAGTGGGTCAAGGAGCGTTCGCACCTGTTCCGCGGCGCCACCTTCGGCACCATCATGCGCGGCGAGGCCTATCGCTTCATCCGCCTGGGTACCTTCATCGAGCGCGCCGACAACACCCTGCGCCTGCTCGATGCGCGCTACGAAATGCTCGGCGAGGAGATCGACGAGCTGGAAGAGCGCACTGCGCGAAGCTATTACCAATGGAGTGCGCTGTTGCGGGCGTTGTCCTCGTTCGAGGCGTTCGCCGAGATCTACCGGGGCTCGCCGCGTACACGCAAGGTCGCCGAACTGCTGCTGCTGCGCCCGGACGTGCCACGTTCGCTGCGCGCCTGCATGGAGGAGCTCAACCTGATGCTCGCCGGTCTGCCCGGGGAGAACGGCCGCCCGGCACAGCGCCTGGCCGCCGAGCTGGATGCCCGCCTGCGCTACACCAGCATCGGTGAGGTGCTCGACGAAGGCCTGCACGCCTGGCTCACCGACTTCATCCTGCTGGTGCGCCAGCTGGGCAACACCATCCATACGTCCTACCTGGAGGTCGCATGAGACTTTCGATCAGCCACGACACCACCTACCGTTACGATGATCAGGTGCGTGCGAGCATCCAGTACCTGCGTCTGACCCCGCACGACAGCGAGCGCCAGCAGGTGCTCAGCTGGCAGCTCGACCTGCCGCGCCCGGTGCATGCCCAGCTCGATCCCTACGGCAACATCCTGCACGTGCTGACCCTGGACGAGCCGCACGAATCCATCGTCATCGGCGCCCGCGGTCAGGTGGACATCGACGAAAGCTGCGAGGCGGAGCACGAGCGCCAGTCGGCGTTGCCATTTCTGCGTTTCACCCGCCTGACCCAGGCCGACGACGCCATCCGCGAGTTCGCCGCGCAGCAGAGCAGGGCGCGTACCGATCGCACCGGCCTGACCGACCTGATGCATGCACTTAACGCCCATATCGCCTATCAGCCCGGAATTACCGAAGTGGACACCAGCGCCGCCGAGGCTTTCGCCGGTCGCCGGGGCGTCTGCCAGGATCACACCCACGCCTTCCTCGCTTGCGCGCGCAGCCTTGGGGTGCCGGCGCGCTATGTGTCGGGCTACCTGTACACCGATGACGCCGAACACCTGGCCAGCCACGCCTGGGCCGAGGCCTGGCTGGGCGGCGCCTGGTACAGCTTCGACGTGACCAACTGCCTGGCGCGCCCGGAGCGTCACCTCAAGCTGGCGGTTGGCCTGGATTACCTCGATGCCTGCCCGGTACGCGGCATGCGCCGCGGTGGCGGCTGCGAGCAGATGCACGCGCAGGTGCAGGTGGCGCCGCTATTGCAGGTGCGTCAGCAGTAGGTCGCCCTGCGGGAGCGGGACTGAACGAAGCCCCTCGGTTGCGAGTCTTTCCCTAATATCGGCGCGCCTGTGGTCGAGGTGCGCCAGACGAAGAGGACTCGAACGATGATTGCCTACACCATGGTGGGCACGCGGGATCTGCCGCAAGCCCTGCGTTTCTATGACCCGCTTTGCGCCGAAATGGGCCTGCAGGTTTGCTGGAAGGACGAGGCCTCGGTCGGCTACGGCCGGGTCGAGGATCTGGCTTTTCCACGTTTCTACGTCGGCTATCCCTACGACGGCAACCAGGCCAGCGTCGGCAATGGCGTGATGACCGCGTTCCAGTTCGCCGAGCCGGAGCAGGTCGACCGCCTGCATCGTCTCGCGCTGAGCAATGGCGGACGCGACGAGGGCGCGCCGGGCTATCGTCCGCGCTATGGCGAGGGCTTCTATGCGGCCTACGTCAGGGACCCGGACGGCAACAAGCTGGCCTTCGTCGTCTATCCGCGCGGGTAGGATGCGCCGCGCACCATCCTCTTGCGCATGGCATGAGCGGCCGCTACTCGCCGGTGCCTACTGACTTTCGCTGCGCTGATCCCGAATATCGGCCATGTGCGCCAGATAGGTGATCAGCTCGGTCAGCTCCTGTTCGCTCAGCACCTGCTGGGTGAACCCCGGCATGCGCCCCTGCGGCCAGCGCCGCAGGCTCTGCGGATTGCGGATATATTGGCGCAGAAAGTCGCCTGTAAAGTACTCGGTCGGGTTGTGCGGCATATTCAGGTCCGGGCCGAACTCGGAATCGCCAGCACCGTTGAGGCGATGACAGGCCATGCAGTTCTTCTGATAGACAGCGAAGCCTGCGCGGATTTCTGCGTTGGCATCCGTTGCCGGCAGCAGGGCAGGGAAGCGCTGCTCGACCGGCGCCAGCTGGCGAAGCCTGGCGACCTGAAAGGGCCATTGCTCTGGGCCGATCTGGCTGGCCGCCGGATCGCTCCAGACCAGATAGAAGGGTCCGGCGCTGGGCTTGCCCTTGGCCAGCGGCGGCCAGGGATGCTGCGGGTCTTCGATGGCCAGCCAGGCCTTGGCGCCCTCGCTGGCCAGCAGAATCGCTGCCGGCAGCTCGGCGGCAAAGCCGTCCAGGGCCACGGCCTGCAGATGATCGCCCGGCGTCACGCCGCTCAGCAGTGCGCTGATCGGTACGGCGCGATATTGCATGGCGCGTTTGTAGCTGACGTCGTCGGTGATCTCGATATCGCGGGCCAGCGGGTGCTGCAGCAGTTCGCTGGTGTTCCAGGTGTGCCGCCCCTTCTCAAGCTGCACTTCGAACTCGGCAGCCTGCAGCGCGCCGGCCAGGGTGATCAATGCCAGCAGCAGGGTTGTTTTCATTCGCGGTTCTCCAGCAGTGGCCGTAGATCCTCATAGGCGCCGGCATTGATCACTTGGCTGTAGCCCATTTCTTCCAAGGTCTGCTGCGCGATTGCCGAGCGGCGCCCGCTGCGGCAGTACAGCACCAGTGGACGATCCTGATCCGGGGCGACGCTGGCGATCTGCGCGGCGATCTCTTCGTGGCCGATACGGATCGCGCCGGGCAATGCTCCTCCTGCAAACTCCTCGGCGCTGCGAACGTCGATCAGCAGGCTATCGCTGCGCTGCAGGACGGAAATGGCGGCGGGCTGATCGATTTCACCCGCTTGGGCATTGAACAGCGTGAGCAGGCCGGTAAGCAGAAGAATGATGCGCATGGAGTGCTCCGGAACGAGTCGATTGGCCCGGCAGCGTTGTCTGAGGCTGCGATGCAGTCTAGGATGCGGCGCTCGACGTGACGGGAGTAGCAGATGTTAGCCGAGTTGTTCGCTGTTCTGGCCCCGGTTTTGATTGCAGCGGGTATCGGCTATGGCTGGGTGCGTAGCGGTCACGCCTATCCCACCGATTTCGTCGCGCGGCTGGTGCTGAATATCGGCACGCCCTGCTTGGTACTGTCGACCCTCAGTCGCGCCGAGCTGGACCTCGGTGCGTTCTCGCAGATGGCCCTGGCCTGTGTACTGGTGATGCTGTCGATGGGCCTGGTGGGGCTGCTGCTCAGCCGCCTGTTCGCCATCGACTGGAAAGTGCTGGTGCCGGCCTACCTGTTTCCCAACTCCGGCAACATGGGCCTGCCCATGGCGCTGTTCGCCTTCGGCGAGGCCGGCCTGGCCTTGGCAGTGGCCTTCTTCCTGGTGTTATCGGTGGGGCATTTCAGCATCGGCATGCTGTTGTCCGGGGCCGAGCGCTCGATCAAGGGGCTGCTGGTCAACCCGATCATGATCAGTCTGGCCCTGGTGCTTCCCGTGCTGTTCCTCGATTTCCAGTTGCCCCGCTGGCTGGCCAACACCGTGGACCTGCTGGGCGGCATGACCATCCCGATGATGCTGCTCACCCTGGGCGTATCGCTGGCGAGCATCCGCGTGCGGCACCTGGGCAACGGCATGCTGCTGGGTCTGCTGCGCATCCTCTGTGGTGCGGCACTGGGCTGGATCATTGGCTGGGCGGTCGGCCTGCAGCCGCTGGCGCATGCCGTGCTGGTGCTGCAATCGTCGATGCCGGTAGCGGTATTCAACTACCTGTTCGCCGTACGCGCAGGCCGTTCGCCGGAGCAGGTCGCCAGCCTGGTGCTGTGCTCGACGCTGCTGGCATTCGTGCTGATTCCCTTGCTGCTGGCCTGGTGGATACCCGCGCTGCGCTGAACGCGACGCGGAGTCGGCACAGTAGCGGGTGCTTTAGACATTCAACCGACCAGACGGGTCAGGTTGGGAAGAATCAGGATGACCGCCGTGGCGAAAAGGATGACTCCAGCCTGGCGGTATTTCGGCTGTTTGAACATGGCCGTATGCCTTTTGTTGTTATGGGGCGTTGGGTGCCTGCGGTACTGCCTGGCAGGTCGTAGCGTCACGCCCGGGCGTGGTTCTGATTCGCCGCTCCGGCATGTCCCGGCAACGGCTCCCTGTGCCCGTTTGGTGGCGGGAACAGGATTAACTCTAGGGCTGACATCACCGATCCTTTAGATGACTTGGTTGCTAATGGTCCCTGGTTAGAACTTCGGGCTATGCCTGAGTCCTGCCCGTTGCGCAGCGAGGCTTGAGGCAGAGGGCCTGCTTGGCCTTCACCGCTTGCGCAAGGGCAAACGACCGTTCGTCTGAGCTTAGTGGTCAATGGCGCTGAGCGCTTCGGTCATTGAGCCCCGGCGCCTCGGCGTTATGGTAGGCAGGCTCAATATGAACATGCGTGGTTGGGGCAACCTGTTCCGCCAGCGCCGTATTAGTCTCCGAGGACGCCATGACCGAAGCATATATTTTCGACGCGGTGCGCACGCCCCGTGGCAAGGGCAAGAAGGACGGCGCGCTGTACAGCGTCAAGCCGGTGCAGCTGGTTGCCGGGCTGCTGAATGCCCTGCAGGCGCGTAACGAGCTGGATACCAGCCAGGTGGACGACGTCGTCCTCGGCTGCGTGACGCCGGTGGGCGATCAGGGCGCCGATATCGCCAAGACCGCTGCCATGGTCGCGGATTGGGACGTCAGCGTGGCCGGCGTGCAGCTCAACCGCTTCTGCGCTTCGGGTCTGGAGGCGGTGAACCTGGGCGCGATGAAGGTGCGCTCCGGCTTCGAGGATCTGGTGGTGGTTGGCGGTGTGGAATCCATGTCGCGCATTCCCATGGGCTCGGACGGTGGTGCGTGGGTCATGGACCCGGAAACCAACATCCACAGCAATTTCGTCCCGCAGGGTATCGGCGCCGACCTGATCGCTACCCTGGAGGGCTTCAGCCGCGCCGATGTCGATGCCTTCGCCCTGCGCTCGCAGCAGAAAGCGGCGCGTGCCAGCGCCGATGGTTCGTTCGCCAGGTCGCTGGTGCCGGTCACCGATCAGAACGGCATCGTGCTGCTCGACCATGACGAATTCATCCGCGGCGACTCCACTCTCGAAGGCCTGGGCAAGCTCAAGCCCAGCTTCGAGATGATGGGGCAGATGGGCTTCGACTCCACTGCGCTGCGCGTTTACAGCCATGTCGAGCGTATCGAGCATGTGCATACGCCCGGCAACAGCTCCGGCATCGTCGACGGCGCGGCGCTGATGCTGATCGGCTCCGAAGCCAAGGGCAAGGAACTGGGCCTGAAGCCGCGCGCGCGCATCGTCGCCACGGCGGTTACCAGTACCGATCCGACCATCATGCTCACCGGTCCTGCGCCGGCCACGCGCAAGGCGCTGGCCAAGGCGGGGTTGTCCATCGACGACATCGACCTGTTCGAGGTCAACGAGGCCTTCGCCTCGGTGGTGATGAAGTTCATGAAGGACATGGGCGTGAGCGAGGACAAGGTCAACGTCAACGGAGGCTCCATCGCCATGGGCCACCCGCTGGGTGCCACCGGCTGCGCCATCCTCGGCACGCTGCTCGACGAGCTGGAGAAGCGCCAGCTGCGCTACGGCCTCGCCACCTTGTGCGTCGGCGGTGGCATGGGTATAGCCACGATTATCGAGCGAGTCTGACCAGTAGGGCGGGTGAAACCCGCCATTCGTGTGTTGGCGGGTTTCACCCGCCCTACGCAGCTCCCACATCTTGGGAAGAGAAGATAAAAATGACTGACGCCATCCGTTACGAAAAGGGCCAGGACAATATCGTCGTCCTGACCATGGACATGCCCGGCCAGAGCGCCAACACCATGAACGCGGTGTACCGCGAGGCCATGGGGCAGATCGTCGACCGCCTGGAAGCGGAAAAGGACTCGATCGCCGGGGTGATCGTCACCTCGGCGAAGAAAACCTTCTTCGCTGGCGGCGACCTCAATGAGCTGATCAAGGTCACCCAGGCCGAGGCTCAGGGTTTCTACGAGATGATCCTGAAGATCAAGGGTCAACTACGCCGCCTGGAAACCCTCGGCAAGCCGGTGGTTGCCGCCATCAACGGCGCGGCGCTGGGCGGCGGCTGGGAAATCGCCCTGGCTTGTCACCACCGTATTGCCCTGAATGAAAGCCACGTGCAGCTCGGCTTGCCGGAAGTCACCCTGGGCCTGCTGCCGGGCGGTGGCGGGGTAGTACGCATGGTGCGCCTGCTTGGTCTGGAGAGAGCTCTGCCGTACCTGGCCGAGGGCAAGAAGGTACGCCCGGATGCAGCGCTCAAGGCCGGCCTGATCCACGAATTGGCCAGTGATCGCGAGGACATGCTGGCCAAGGCCCGCGCCTGGATCGCCGCCAACCCGGCTGCCAAACAGCCATGGGACGTGCAGGGCTACAAGATTCCCGGCGGCACGCCGAGTTCGCCGAACGTGGCGCAGATGTTGGCCATCGCCCCGAGCGTGTTGCGCGACAAGACCAAGGGCTGCTTCCCGGCGCCGGAGAAGATCATGTGCGCGGCCGTCGAAGGTGCGCAGGTCGACTTCGATACCGCGCAGATCATCGAGGCGCGCTACTTCACCGAGCTGACCTGCGGTCAGGTGGCGAAGAACATGATCGGCACCTTCTGGTTCCAACTCAACGAGATCAATGCCGGCGGTTCGCGCCCACAGGGCTATCCAAAATCGGTGACCAAGAAGGTCGGCGTGCTCGGTGCCGGCATGATGGGCGCTGGCATCGCCTACGTATCGGCAGCGGCCGGCATCCAGGTGGTGCTCAAGGATGTTTCCCTCGAAGCGGCGGAGAAGGGCAAGAGCTATTCGGCCAAACTGCTGGACAAGAAAGTCGCCAAGGGCCACATGAGCGCCGAGCAGCGCGAGGCCTTCCTGGGGCTGATCAAGGCCACCGACAGCGAGGCGGATTTTGCCGGCTGCGACCTGATTATCGAAGCGGTATTCGAGGATCGTGCGCTCAAGGGCAAAGTCACTGCCGCCGCTGAAGCCGCTGCGCTGAGTGACGCGGTGATTGCCTCCAACACCTCGACGCTGCCAATCACCGGCCTGGCTACTGCCGTGGCCAAACCGCAGAAATTCATCGGCCTGCATTTCTTCAGCCCGGTGGACAAGATGCCGCTGGTGGAGATCATCCGTGGCGAGAAGACCAGCGACGAGACCCTGGCGCGCGGCTTCGACTACGTCATGCAGATCAAGAAGACGCCCATCGTGGTCAACGACAGCCGCGGCTTCTTCACCTCGCGAGTGTTCGGCACCTTCACCAACGAAGGTCTGGCCATGCTCGGCGAAGGCGTCAGCGCAGCGATGATCGAGAACGAGGCGCGCAAGGCCGGCATGCCGGTCGGGCCACTGGCGATCAGCGACGAGGTGTCGTTGAGCCTGATGAACCATGTCCGCCAGCAGACCATCAAGGACCTGGCGGCCGAGGGCAAGTCGATTCCCGAGCACCCGTCCTTTGTCGTGATCGACCTGATGCTCAATGAGTACAAGCGTCCGGGCAAAGCGGCGGGGATGGGCTTCTACGATTACCCTGCCACTGGCAAGAAGCACCTGTGGCCAGAGCTCAAGGCGCGTTTCGAAAAGGCCGATGCGCAGATCTCGCAGGAGGACGTGCGCGACCGTATCCTGTTTATCCAGGCCATCGAGACGGTTCGCTGCGTGGAAAAGGGTGTGCTCAATGCGGTGGCCGACGCCAACATCGGCTCGATCTTCGGCATCGGCTTCGCGGCCTGGACCGGCGGTGCGCTGCAGTTCATCAATCAGTACGGGGTGAAGGACTTCGTCGCCCGTGCGCAGTACTTGGCCGAGCAGTATGGCGAGCGCTTCCTGCCGCCGGCGCTGTTGCTGGAGAAGGCGGCCAAGGGCGAGACGTTCTGAGCTCTACGGCCATGGCGTTCGTGCTCCGAGCCCTTTCAGGCGGGCAATGAGAAACGGGCCGCCAGGGCCGTTTCATTGACTCGCATGCATCAGTCTTCCAACTGGTCGCGGGTTACCTCGCCGCTCTTGCCGTCGATGCGAAACTCGTAGAGGCGGCCGTCCTGCTTGAGGCCTTCGCCTTCCCAGTAGCCATTTTTGTCGGCTTCGATCTTGTGCAGTTCGGTGTAGCCGGCCTCACGGGCCTTGCTCAGGGCATCGTCGATGCTGATCCAGTCGCTGCCGGGGCGATCCGCCAGGGCGTTACCGGCCAGCAGTAAACTGCCTGCGAGCAGGCCGATCAGGTTGCGGGTATGCATGGTCTGGTTCCTCTTTCCGTTGAAGATGCCTGGAGGAGTCTAGACCATCGCGATTTCACGCCGCCTGGCACCACCCCTGGCGAATGCACACGGCCTCGTGGATCGCCAGCATCTCGCTGTGACGGGTCGGCATGCGCAAGGTCAGCATGCTGCCGTCATCGAGCTGCAGAGCGGCTTCGCTTTCGAACTGCAGGCCGCCGTCCTGCAGGTGAACGTAGGTAACGCCGTAGGCGTCCAGGCTGAGTTGGCTGTGCATGGCTGCTCTCCTGTGGGCGTGTCAGCTCGGACGCGCGTCGCGGGCTGCAGTGGCCGCCTGCTCGGGACGAACCGGTGCAGCGGTGTGGAAAGCGGAGGCGGCGGCAAAGCTGGCGAGCGCGGCGTAGATGCTCATGATCGATATCCTTCTGTGCGGATGGGGGGCGACTGCCCGATGTGTCGATATTCGTCGCGCCCTGGCAATCACAGAAGTGAATGCCGTGCATGGTCACTATCGAAGCGGCTGATGGTGATTCGATCCGGCCCGGTTCCTTCCTGGTGTTGTCAATTTTAATTGACGACCGTTCGTGGCGTTGCACAGTGGCAAGGACGTGCAAATATGTCTGAAAATAGGGGCTGACTATTTCTTTGTGCAGATTCATGTGTTAAGTAAAACGCACAAATTCCCCGCACTCCGTGCTCACCACAGGAAACCTCATGTCACTGCGTATCTGCATCCTGGAAACTGACATCCTCCGCCCTGAACTGGTTGACCAGTACCAGGGTTATGGCCGCATGTTCGAGCAGCTGTTCGCTCAACAGCCGGTGGCGGCGGAATTCAGTGTCTACAACGTGGTGGAGGGGCATTACCCGCCCGATAGCGAGCAATTCGATGCCTATCTGGTGACCGGCAGCAAGGCCGACTCCTTTGGCCGTGAGCCATGGATTCAAACGCTCAAGGAGTACCTGCTGGAGCGCTACCAGCGTGGCGACAAACTGTTGGGCATCTGCTTTGGTCATCAGCTACTGGCGTTGCTGCTGGGCGGCAAGGCCGAGCGCGCAGAGCAGGGCTGGGGTGTGGGCGTACACAGCTACCGTCTGGACAGCAAGCCAGAATGGATGAGCCCGGCTCTGGACGAGCTGCAACTGCTGATCAGTCACCAGGACCAGGTTACCCGCCTGCCGGAGAAGGCCACTCTGCTGGCTTCCAGCGATTTTTGCCCGATTGGTGCCTACCACATCGAAGACCAGGTGCTGTGCTTCCAGGGACACCCCGAGTTCGTTCACGACTACTCACGTGCGTTGCTCGATCTGCGTCAGCAGCACCTCGGTGAGCAGATTTACCAGCAGGGCGTGGACAGCCTCCAGCACTCGCAACAAGGTAATGCAGTGGCCGAGTGGATGATGCGCTTCGTGGCGCAAGGCAAGGCCGCCAAGGCCTGAGCCTGACTGGAGACAAAAAGCCCGGTTAGCCGGGCTTTTCATGCGTGTTCGGCAGGCACGAAGTAGGGTGAGAGGTGTTCGCTTCGGTTTGGTGGCGGGCTGCTGCGCTGGCGCTTGAGGCCTTCTGCAAGGTCCAGGTGATGGGCCAGTTTATGGCTGCATTCGATATTGCGCGCCACGGCGCTAGCCGAGCTCTTGCCAATGCCGCTGAGCGCCAGCAGGGTTGTGAGCAAAGACAGACTGGCGAGCAGTATCAGGCGGCTGCGTTGGCTTCTGATCATGATCTTCCACTCAACCCAGCGATACAGCGCCGAGCAGGGCGGGCAATTGGCTGATCAGGCTATGCAGCGGGCCCGGCTGTTCGAGCGTCGGGACGCTGGGCTGCAAGGTGGCATAGCTCAGCACCAGTACCGTGGAGGTACTGATCAGATACAGGCCGATGGCGGCGAGGGCGCCGTTACGGGCGGCTTGGGAGAGGCGGGACATGTTCTGTGCTCCAGGTCTGGCGTTGACATGGGCACAGAATCGCTTAAGTCATTTCGATTGAATAATGGATGCTCTGCAGAGTAACTATCGATCAATTTGATGGTTGGCGCGGGCGTCGTTTCACTTCGGTGGCCCGCGCGATCACTTATACCGTGGCCAACTCCTGGTCCATGCTGGCGATGCACTCGCTCATGGCCTGCTGGCAGCGCTCGATCAACGCCGGCATGTCGTCCAGGCTCAGGCCGGCAGTGGGAATGGCCGGCAGCGAGCGAATCAGGATGCGTCCGCTGTTCCAGCGATTGAGGCGCATGGCTTTGCTGTAGTTGCTCACGCACACCGGGATGATCGGTACGCCGGCAGTGATCGCCATCTGAAACGCGCCTTTCTTGAACGGCAGCAGGCCGCGGCCGAGGTTGCGCGTGCCTTCGGGGAAAACCCAGATCGAGGTGTCGCGGTGACGCAGGGTTTCGGTGGTGGTCAGCATCGCGCGCTTTGCGGCGACCGCGTTGCTGCGATCGATCAGCACGTTGCCGGCCAGCCAGTACAGCTGGCCAAAGAACGGCACCCACTTGAGGCTCTTCTTGCCGATGCTCACGGTGCGCTCCGGCACCACGCGGCCGAGCACATAAAGATCGAAGTTGGACTGGTGGTTGGCGATGATCACGCAGGAGCGCTGGTGCTCCAGCAGCGGGCCTACGTCTGTCTTCAATTTCAGACGCAGCAGGCGCAGGGCGGGCAGCGAATAGAGGCGTGCACACAGGCGGCTGTTGTCAGGGTTGAATGGGCGACACAGGCCGAGCAGCAGGCCAAGAAGGCCGGCCACGATGAAATGCACGCCCATCAGCAGCATGCGCACAACGAAGAGCATTTGGGGAGAACCATCAGAGGAGGGGCGCGCAGTGTACGGGCGTTCACTCTGGCGGGCAATTAGTGGAAACTACCGCCGGGCGCGCGGTAACATCCTGAATTGTCGCAGAAATTGTCGGTTTCTATAGCGGTACGCAAAAGGGCGCCTTGCGGCGCCCTCGAATGTTCAGTCGGTTTCTGTTTTGACCGGCTTGCCCGGCAACAAACCATCGGCGCGGAACATCGCCTTGATCCCGCGCAGCGCCTGACGGCTGCGGTCCTGGTTCTCGATCAACGCAAAGCGCACGTGGTCGTCGCCGTAATCGCCAAAACCCAGGCCCGGCGAGACGCAGACCTTGGCCTCGGCCAGCAGCTTCTTGGCGAACTCTAGAGAACCGAGGTGAGCGTAGGCGTTGGGGATCTTCGCCCAGATGTACATAGAGGCCTTAGGCTTCTCCACCATCCAGCCAATCTCGTGCAGACCCTTGACCAGCAGGTTGCGGCGCTGGCGGTACTGCTCGGCTATGTCTCGCACGCACTGCTGATCGCCTTCCAGCGCAGCGATTGCGGCCACCTGCAGCGGAGTGAAGGTGCCGTAGTCGTGGTAGCTCTTGATCCGCGCCAGAGCGCTGACCAGCTCCGGGTTGCCGACCATGAAGCCGATCCGCCAGCCGGCCATGTTGTAGCTCTTGGACAGGGTGAAGAACTCCACCGCGATATCCTTGGCGCCGGGCACCTGCATGATCGACGGCGCTTTCCAGCCGTCGTAGACGATGTCGGCATAGGCCAGGTCGTGCACCACCAGTACGTCGTACTGCTTGGCCAGGGTGACCACGCGCTCGAAGAAGTCCAGTTCCACGCACTGGGCGGTGGGGTTGGAGGGGAAGCCGAGAATCATCATCTTCGGCTTGGGAATCGACTCGCGAATCGCCCGCTCCAGCTCGGCGAAGAAATCCACGCCCGGCACCAGCGGCACGGAGCGCACCTGCGCGCCGGCGATCACTGCGCCGTAGATATGAATCGGATAGCTGGGGTTGGGGACCAGCACGGTGTCGCCATGATCCAAGGTAGCCAGCATCAGGTGCGCCAGGCCTTCCTTGGAACCGATGGTGACGATGGCTTCGCTTTCCGGATCGATCTCCACGTCGTAGCGGTCCTTGTACCAGCGCGAGATGGCGCGGCGCAGGCGGGGAATACCGCGGGAAGTGGAATAGCCGTGGGTGTCTTCACGTTGCGCAACCTGCACCAGCTTCTCGACGATGTGCGGCGGAGTCGCGCCATCGGGATTGCCCA
The DNA here is from genome assembly GCF_002439135.1 of Pseudomonas sp. UBA6323. NCBI lineage: Bacteria > Pseudomonadati > Pseudomonadota > Gammaproteobacteria > Pseudomonadales > Pseudomonadaceae > Pseudomonas > Pseudomonas sp. UBA6323. Next base: position 38,491 of record NZ_DJSX01000063.1, read on the forward strand.
TGGAGAAGTCGATGATGTCCTCGCCGCGACGGCGTGCGGCCATCTTCAGTTCGGCGGTGATGTTGAAGACGTAGGGGGGTAGACGATCGATGCGCGCAAAGCGGCGCTTGGCGTTCTCAGCCATGATTTCCTCGGAGTACGTAAGCGCCCGGAACCGTCCGAGCGACGTTGGCCACTGCTGTGACCGAGCGGCGACGATACGCCCGCCGCCGCTACGCTGTCCAGTACAGTCAGCGAGCGGCGCAGCGCTACAGTCAGCCGCCGAGCATGTCGTGCATGGCGATGATCTGCTCGGCCACCTGGATCAGCTTCTGCTGGCGGCTCATGGCCTGGCGGCGCATTAGGGTGTAGGCCTCTTCTTCGTTGCAGCTCTTCATCTTCATCAGCAGGCCCTTGGCCAGTTCTACACGCTTGCGCTCGGCCAGCTGCGCGTCACGTGCCTGCAACTGCGCGCGTAGCGCCTGGTCGCTCTCGAAGCGGGCCATGGCCACATCGAGGATCGGCTGCAGGCGCTGGGCATGGATGCCCTCGACGATGTAGGCGCTGACCCCGCTCTGGATCGCCTGGCGCATGACGCCGGGGTCGTGCTCGTCGGTGAACATCACGATCGGGCGCGGCTGGTCGCGGCTCACCAGCACGACCTGTTCCATGACGTCACGGCCGGGCGATTCGGTGTCGATCAGAATCACGTCCGGGCGCACTGCCTCGACGCGTTCGGGCAGGTCGATGGTCAGGCCGGACTCATCGATCACCTCGAAGCCGGCCTCGACCAGCGCGCACTTGAGGCGGCCGACCTTCTTTGGGGTGTCGTTGATCAGCAGGATACGCAGCATCGATGGCACTCCCGGCGGTTACAGGACGACAGCCGGGCTTTCGGCCAGGGCATGCAGGTGGAAGCTGCGGGCATAGACAGCAGGGTCGCTGCCGTCCCAGCGGGTGCCGTCCTGCAGAGTGGAGCTGCGCATCTCGCCCGGCACGGCGATGTCCAGAGCTGTGGCGGCCTCGCGATACAGCCTCAGTTGCTGGACCTGGCGCGCCACCGCGAGGTAGTCGGGGTCGCTGCGCAGCAGGCCCCAGCGGCGGAACTGGGTCATGAACCACATGCCATCGGACAGGTACGGCTGGTTGACCAGGCCGCCGGCGTGAAAGCGCAGCGGGTGCTCGTCCAGCCAGGCATGGCCCAGGCCGTCCTGGTAATGACCGAGAAAGCGCGGGGTGATGACCGAAAGCGGGGCGTCGACGTAGTCGCTGCCGCTGAGCAGTTGTGCAGTGCTGCGCTTGTTCTCCTCGCTTTCGTCAATGAAACGGGCCGCTTCGAGCACCGCCATGATCAGGGCGCGGGCGGTATTGGGGTTTTGCTCGGCGAAGGCGCGGGTGCAACCCAGTACCTTTTCCGGATGATCCGGCCAGATTGCCTGGATAGTGGTCAGGGTACAGCCGAGCTGTTCATCGACGGCCTTGGCGGTCCAGGGTTCGCCGACGCAGAAACCGTCGATGCGCTCGGCTTTCAGGTGCTCGACCATCTGCGGTGGAGGGACCACCACGCTGTCGACGTCGCGCAGGGGGTGGATGCCCTGGCTGGCCAGCCAGTAGTAGAGCCACATGGCATGAGTGCCGGTGGGGAAGGTCTGGGCGAAGGTCAGGCGTGCTTCATGTTGGTGCACGTGCTCGCGCAGTGCTTCGCCGCTGGTCACGCCGACGGCCTGCAGTGTGTGCGAAAGGTTGATGCTCTGGCCGTTCTGGTTCAACCCCATGAGCACGGCCATGTCGGTGGCCGTGCTGACGCCAAGGCCCAGGTGCACGCCGTAGATCAGGCCGTAGAGGCTGTGCGCCGCATCCAGCTCGCCGCTGAGCAGGCGATCCCGCAGGCCGGCCCAGGACGTCTGGCGATGCAGTCTGATGCTGAGCCCGTACTTCTCGGCGAAGCCCTGCGTGGCGGCAACGATTACCGAGGCCGAGTCGCTCAGCGCCATGAAACCGATATTCAGCACGCTCTTCTCGGGGGCGTTGCTGCCCCAGGCCCAGGCCAGGGCATCGTCACGAGGGGTGTTGTGTTCGCTCATGCTGCATCCTTAGGTTCACGCAAAAGACGTTGGCCAATGGACTACCGGCCATAAAAAAGCGTCGTATTCAACCCGGCTGCAAAGCCGGGTTGAATACGACGCCGTTGTCGATCAAGCCGTCCGTTGGGCGGGCCTTTTGCGGTGAGATGAAGCAAGGCATATGCCAGTGCGTATTGTCGGCCTCAGCGCTCGAGCATCTGCTTGACGTTGTTTTGCGGAATCTGCTGCTTGCGACCTTCGCTGTCGGTGAACTCGAGCATGCCGGTGTCTTCATCCAGTTCCGGCTTGCCATCGCTGGTGAGCATCTGGCCGTCATTAGTGGTGATGATGTACTCGCTGGCACAGCCGGCCAGGCCGAACAGGCACAGGGCGATAATGATCCATGGTTTCATGATGAACTCCTGAATGGTTGATTGGGAAACTCCCATCTCAGAAGGTAGACGGTGGCGTATAGGCTGCAAGCCAGGTGCGGCAAAACGCCTTTCGGGGGCGCATAAAAAAGCCCCGCACTAGGCGGGGCTCTTCTCACGACGCTTGGATCAGGCCTGAACGACCGGGATCTTGGCGTTGGCCGCGGCTTCACGGAAGTCGGCGATCTGGTCGAAGCTCAGGTAGCGGTAGATGTCGCCAGCCATGCTGTCGATATCCTTCGCGTAGGCCATGTACTCCTCGACGGTCGGCAGCTTGCCGATGATCGAAGCGACCGCAGCCAGTTCGGCAGAGGCCAGGTACACGTTGGCGCCATCGCCCAGACGGTTCGGGAAGTTACGAGTCGAGGTCGACACCACGGTAGCGTTGGCAGCGACGCGAGCCTGGTTACCCATGCACAGCGAGCAGCCCGGCATCTCCATGCGTGCACCGGCCTTGCCGTAGATGCCGTAGTAGCCTTCTTCGGTCAGCTGGTGAGCATCCATCTTGGTCGGCGGCGACAGCCACAGACGGGTAGGGATACCGCCCTTGACCTTGTCCAGCAGCTTGCCGGCAGCGCGGAAGTGACCGATGTTGGTCATGCACGAACCAATGAACACTTCGTCGATCTTGTCGCCAGCCACGGTGGACAGCAGGCGGGCGTCGTCCGGGTCGTTCGGGGCGCACAGTACCGGCTCGTTGAGCTGGCTCAGGTCGATCTCGATGACTTCGGCGTACTCGGCGTCCTTGTCGGCTTCCATCAGCACCGGGTTGGCCAGCCAGGCTTCCATCGCCTGGGCACGACGCTCCAGGGTGCGGGCATCGCCGTAGCCTTCGCTGATCATCCAGCGCAGCAGGGTGATGTTGGACTGCAGGTACTCGGCGATGGCCGCTTCCGGCAGCTTGATGGTGCAACCGGCAGCCGAACGCTCGGCGGAGGCGTCGGACAGCTCGAACGCCTGCTCGACGGTCAGGTTGTCCAGGCCTTCGATCTCGAGGATGCGGCCGGAGAAGATGTTCTTCTTGCCTTTCTTCTCGACGGTCAGCAGGCCTTTCTGGATGGCGTAGTAGGGGATGGCATGGACCAGGTCACGCAGGGTGATACCGGGTTGCATCTTGCCCTTGAAGCGCACCAGAACCGATTCCGGCATGTCCAGCGGCATTACGCCGGTGGCGGCGGCGAAGGCGACCAGACCGGAACCGGCCGGGAAGGAAATGCCGATCGGGAAGCGGGTGTGCGAGTCGCCACCGGTGCCGACGGTATCCGGCAGCAGCATGCGGTTCAGCCAGCTGTGGATGATGCCGTCGCCCGGACGCAGGGACACGCCGCCACGGGTGCGGATGAAATCCGGCAGGGTGTGGTGGGTGGTGACGTCGATCGGCTTCGGATAGGCCGCGGTGTGGCAGAAGGACTGCATCACCAGGTCAGCGGAGAAGCCCAGGCAAGCCAGGTCTTTCAGCTCGTCACGGGTCATCGGGCCGGTGGTGTCCTGGGAGCCGACGGTGGTCATCTTCGGTTCGCAGTAGGTGCCCGGGCGTACGCCTTCGACGCCGCAGGCCTTGCCGACCATCTTCTGCGCCAGGGTGAAGCCCTTGCCGCTGTCAGCCGGTTGCTCCGGCTTCTTGAACAGGTCGGAGGCCTCCAGGCCCAGCTCGGCACGCGCCTTCTCGGTCAGGCCGCGGCCGACGATCAGCGGGATACGGCCGCCAGCGCGGACTTCGTCGAGCAGCACCGGGGTCTTCAGTTCGAAGGTGGTGATGACTTCGTCGGTGCCGTGCTTGCAGACTTTGCCCGCGTGCGGGTAGACGTCGATCACGTCGCCCATGTTGATGTTCGACACGTCGAATTCGATCGGCAGGGCGCCGGCGTCTTCCATGGTGTTGTAGAAGATCGGGGCGATCTTGGTGCCGAAGCAGAAGCCGCCAGCGCGCTTGTTCGGAACGTACGGAATGTCGTCGCCGAAGAACCACAGCACCGAGTTGGTGGCGGACTTACGCGAGGAACCGGTACCGACCACGTCACCGACGTAGGCAACCGGAAAGCCCTTGGCCTTGATCTCTTCGATCTGCTTCAGCGGGCCGATGGCGCCTTGCTGCTCCGGCACGATGCCGTCGCGAGCCATTTTCAGCATGGCCAGGGCGTGCAGCGGGATGTCAGGGCGCGACCAGGCGTCCGGGGCAGGGGACAGGTCGTCGGTGTTGGTTTCGCCAGGCACCTTGAATACGGCCAGGCTGTACTTCTCGGCGATGGCCGGCTTGTTGGTGAACCACTCGCCATCGGCCCAGGACTGCATGACGGCTTTGGCGTTGGCGTTGCCAGCCTTGGCTTTTTCGGCGACGTCGTGGAAGGCGTCGAACATCAGCAGGGTGTGCTTGAGTTGCTCGGCAGCGACGGTGCCCAGGCTGGCATCTTCCAGCAGCTCGACCATGGTGGCGATGTTGTAGCCGCCCTGCATGGTGCCCAGCAGCTCGACGGCGCGTTGCTTGCTGATCAGCGGGGAAGTGGCTTCGCCCTTGGCAACGGCAGAGAGGAAACCAGCCTTGACGTAGGCGGCTTCGTCAACGCCTGGCGGTACACGGTTGGTGATCAGGTCTACGAGGAATTCTTCTTCGCCAGCCGGCGGATTCTTCAGCAGCTCGACCAGGCCTGCGGTTTGTTCGGCGTTCAGCGGCTGGGGCACGATACCCTGAGCGGCACGCTCTGCTACGTGTTTGCGATAGGCTTCAAGCACAGTTATTACCCTCATCAGTGGTCCCAAAGGGTTGTCCGGGACGCGATCCAGATACCCACGAACCAGGCGCTTTTCGACTTTATGAGCCGAGCAGCCGAGGTTTCATGAGTGTCTTGTAGAAGCTGCTTTCAAAGTTTTACGCCGGCAGGACGGTTTCTGATGAGGGCGGGCGCAGAGACTCGGGGGGACTCCGAGTGGCTGCGCCGCCATCGTACCTGCAGGATCGACTGTGCTCGTGACGCTTTGAAAACAGCTTCCAACGGACATTGGCGCCGTAAAAGGCGGGCCGATTCTAATGGAAAGCGCGGATAAAGTTAAGCCGATGTCCCCGCATCAGTGGGGGTGATAAGGATTAGACAAAGGGCTAAGATGCCAGGCTGTTCAGTTGTTCGTATTGCTTTGCCATGTCCAATCAGCGCATCAAGACGCCCTGCGTGGGCCTTTGCTCGACCGTTTACGGTGATGTCGTGTGCCGCGGTTGCAAGCGCTTCCACCATGAGGTGATCAACTGGAACAGCTATAACGACGACGAGAAGCGCGCCGTCTGGACGCGGCTGGAAGTGCTGCTGGTGCAGGTGATGACGGCCAAGGTGGAGGTGTTCGACGAGCAGCGCCTGCGCCAGCAGCTGGAACAGCGGCAGATTCGCTTCGTGCCACAGCAATCGCCGTACTGCTGGGCCTATCAATTGATCGCGCGGGGCGCGCGGATGATCAGTCAGCTGGAAGCCTACGGTATGGTGCTGCTGCCGGAGTTTCGCAACTGGGCACTGCCCGAGCTGCGCGATGCCATCGACAGGGAGTTCTTCCTGCTCTCCGAGGCGCACTACGAGCGCTACATCGCGCCGAAGTTTTTGCGGGAAGGCCTGGAACTGCGGGTGTAGTTCGATCCTAGAAAGAAAAATGCCGCTCGTTGCAGAGCGGCATTTTCGTTTCAGGCGTGGGTCAGCGCTGCGCCACCAACTCCTCCAGGTGGGCGATGACTTCGTCAGGCTTGAGTACCAGCACATCGCTTTCCAGCGCATCGAGTATGACTTCGGCGGTATTGCCGATCAGTGCGCCGGATAGGCCGGTGCGCGCCACGGTGCCGATCACCGTGACCGCGGCATCGAGTTGGTGCGCTACCTGCGGAATCACCACGTCGGCAGGTCCTTCGAGCACATGCAGACGCTCGTCACTGATGTCGTACTCGGCCTGGAAGCTGCGGCACTGTTGGCGGTAGCGCGCCTCGATGGTTTCCTTGAGCTGGAAGGTCGGGTCGGCTGCCGACAGCATCGGCGTCGGGTGTGCGGTGGTCACGTGCAGCGTGCCCTTGGCCAGGCCGGCGATATCGTAGCCATGGCTGATGATGCCGGCATGCAGGGTGCGGTGCTCGCCATCGGCGTTGCCGACATCAACTGCGGCGAGGATCTTGCCGCCGGTCCAGGGGCGCTCGGTCTTGACCATCAGCACCGGGCCGGGGCAATAGCGCAGCAATTTCCAGTCCTCGGGAGTGAGGATGGCCTTTTTCAGCGGGTTGTCCGGCAGGTGCTGCTTGATCACCAGGCCGCAGCCCTCGGCCTGTTGCACGGCGATGATGGTCTGGTGCTGGTTGTCATGCCAGGACTGCTGGGTGGAAACGCTGAAACCTTCCCCGGCGAGGCTGCTGCTCAGATCGTTGAGCCAGGCGCTGTGGTCGCCTTTCTTGTCGCATACCAGCAGGTGCAGGTGCGACTGGGTGACTCCAGCTATCAGTTTTGCCCGCTTCAGCGCGAGGCCTTCGGGGTGCTGGGGTTCCATCACCACCAGAATGCTACGGATCGCTTGCATGGTCGTCTCCCTGAGAGTGAATAGCGCTTATCCAACTATAGGTGCGTCGTCACCAGCGGCTTCTTGACCTGTATCAACGGCGTGCTGGTCGTGCGGCCTGCCACTCGTATAATGGCCCGCCATTTCCAACCTCGCCAGCACCGAGAGCGCTTCAAATATGATGTCAAATGCCGAGCATGTTCCGAGTCACGGTGAGGAACCTGTAACGATCCTGCAGGAAATTCTCGAGTTTCTCGGCGGTGTCGCCACACCCGACGCCTGGCTGGAGGAGGCGCTGCGCCAGCAGGAAATCCTTCTGCTCGACCATCGCAATCTGGAATACAAGGCGGCGCAGACGGCCCTGAGCCTGATGGGGCGCTACCTGACCAAGACCGAATTGACCGCAAGAATGTCGCGTTTGGCCCGTGAGGAGCTGGTGCACTTCGAGCAGGTGAGCAAGATCATCCGCGGGCGCGGCATCGAGGTTCGCCATGTTTCCGCGTCGCGCTACGCCGCGGGGCTGCGCGCGCTGCTGCGTGGCGGCGAAGTGGAGCGGCTGGTGGACGTTCTGGTGGTCGGCGCCTTTATCGAGGCGCGCTCCTGCGAGCGCTTTGCCGCGCTGGTGCCGCGTCTGGATGCCGAGCTGGCCAAGTTCTATGCAGGGTTGCTGGAGAGCGAAGGGCGCCACTATCGGGGGTATCTCAAGCTAGCCTATCTGTATGGTGACGCGGCGGACGTGGACGCGCGTATCGAGGTGGTGCGGGCGGTTGAGCGGGAGCTGATCATGTCGCCGGACGAGCAATTCCGTTTCCATAGTGGTGTGCCTAAAGAAAGCAGCCACGAAGCGGCCATCTGATGACCCGAAGGGCAGGAGAGGGCGTTGCAGCCTCCGCCGTTGCCCCCTCCCCCAGCCCCTCTCCCGCAAGCGGGAGAGGGGAGCAGAGCCCTTCGGGCTACGGTCACGCTGGCGTCAGCTCGAACGGCGCCTGGTTGAAGCCTTGAGCGTCGACCTGCAACGCCCAGCCCTGGCGATCCCAGTCGCCCAGCACGATGCGCCGTGCCGGTTGGCCGTTCACGTTCAGCTCATGCACTGCCGGCCGATGGGTATGACCATGGATCAGCGTACGCACGCCGTGCTCGGCCATTATCCGGACCACTTCCTCCGGCGTGACGTCGACGATATCGCTGGCCTTCATCCGCGTTTGCGCGCGGCTTTCGTTGCGCAGCTTGCGCGCCAGCTTCTGCCGGGTGCTCAGCGGCAGGTTGCGCAGAATCAGCAGCGATAGCGGATTGCGCAGCCAGCGGCGCAGCTTCATGTAGCCGACGTCCAGGGTGCACAGACTGTCGCCGTGCATCAGTAGCACCGACTCGCCGCCCATCTGCACCTTGTGCGGGTCGCTCAACAAGGTGCAGCCCGCCTCGCGGCAGAAACGCTTGCCAATAAGAAAGTCGCGATTGCCGTGCATCAGATAAATCCGCGTGCCGGTCTCGCTCAGTTCGCGCAGGGCAAGGGCGATCTCATGCTGGAAAGGCGTCATGCCGTCATCGCCGATCCAAACTTCGAAGAAGTCGCCGAGGATGTAAAGCGCCTCGGCCTGGCGCGCGCGGGTGGCGAGAAAAAGCAGAAACGCCCGGGTGATATCCGGGCGTTTCTCTTCGAGATGCAGATCGGAGATCAGCAGGATCATCGACTTACTCGGCTACGATTTCGGCCTTCTCGATGATCACGTCATCCACCGGCACGTCCTGGTGGCCGGCCTTCATGGTGGTGGACACGCCCTTGATCTTCTCGACCACGCCCATGCCTTCGACCACTTCGCCGAACACCGCATAGCCCCAGCCCTGAACGGTCGGTGCGCTGTGGTTGAGGAAGCTGTTGTCAGAGACGTTGATGAAGAACTGCGCGCTGGCCGAGTGCGGCTCCATGGTGCGGGCCATGGCGATGGTGCCGACCTTGTTGGCCACGCCATTGTTGGCTTCGTTCTTGATCGGTGCGCGGGTCGGCTTCTGCTTCATGCCCGGCTCGAAACCGCCGCCCTGGATCATGAAGTTGCCGATCACACGGTGGAAGATGGTGCCGTCGTAATGGCCTTCCTTCACGTATTGCTCGAAGTTGGCCACGGTTTCCGGGGCCTTGTCGGCGAACAGGTTCAGGGTGATGACGCCGTGGTTGGTGTGCAGTTTGATCATGATCGTATCCGTGATGAGGCAGACTCGAGCCAGTGGCCCGGGATGAACAGCCCTAGCAGGCCGTTGAAAAACGTCGGCGAGGCAGGCAAGACAAGACAAAAACAGCCGAAAAAGCGCAGTTTACGTGCTGTAAATGAGCATTTTGAGGCTGTTTTTAACGCAGTATTGCCAACGCAGGTAGTTTTTCAACAGCCTGCTAACAGGGTGGCATGCACCCTGTCAGGGGCTTGACAGGTTGGTTATGATACGGACTTTGCCCGAGGCGGCCTACCCGTGCCGCGCCAGTATTGTTAAGGACACCATGAGCAAGCCCACCGTCGAAAAAGCTGCCAACTTCCTGCGCCCCATCGTCCAGGCCGATCTGGACAGCGGCAAGCACGCCAAGATCGTGACCCGCTTTCCGCCGGAGCCCAACGGCTACCTGCACATTGGCCATGCCAAGAGCATCTGCCTGAACTTCGGCCTGGCCGAAGAGTTCGGCGGCCAGTGCAACCTGCGTTTCGACGACACCAACCCGGCCAAGGAAGACCAGGAATACATCGACGCGATCAAGGCCGACGTCGAGTGGCTGGGCTTCAAGTGGGCGGGCGAAGAGCGCTATGCCTCCAACTATTTCGACCAATTGCACGCCTGGGCCGTCGAGCTGATCAAGGCCGGCAAGGCCTTCGTCTGCGATCTGAATGCCGAAGAGATGCGCGAGTATCGCGGCAACCTGACCGAGCCGGGCAAGAACAGCCCCTTCCGTGATCGTAGCGTGGAAGAGAACCTTGACCTCTTCGCACGCATGAAGGCCGGTGAGTTCCCGGATGGCGCCCGCTCGCTGCGCGCCAAGATCGACATGGCCTCGCCGAACATCAACCTGCGCGACCCGATCCTCTATCGTATCCGCCACGCCCATCACCACCAGACCGGTGACAAGTGGTGCATCTACCCGAGCTACGACTTCACCCACGGTCAGTCGGACGCCATCGAGGGCATTACCCACTCCATCTGCACCCTGGAGTTCGAGGATCATCGCCCGCTGTACGAATGGTTCCTGGAGAACCTGCCGGTGCCGGCGCAGCCGCGCCAGTACGAATTCGCCCGCCTGAACCTGAACTACACCATCACCAGCAAGCGCAAGCTCAAGCAACTGGTCGACGAGAAGCACGTCAACGGTTGGGACGACCCGCGCATGTCGACCCTGTCCGGCTATCGTCGTCGCGGCTATACCGCCGCCTCGATTCGCACCTTCTGCGACATGATCGGCGTCAACCGCGCCGGCGGCCTGGTGGATATCGGCATGCTGGAATTCGCCATTCGTGACGATCTGGACGCCAATGCCGCCCGCGCCATGTGCGTGCTCAAACCGCTCAAGGTGGTGATCACCAACTACCCGGAAGGCCAGGTCGAGAACCTCGAGCTGCCGCGCCATCCCAAGCAGGACATGGGCGTGCGTGTGCTGCCGTTCAGTCGTGAGATCTACATCGACGCCAGCGACTTCGAGGAAACCCCGCCGGACGGCTTCAAGCGCCTGATCCCGGGCGGCGAAGTGCGTCTGCGTGGCAGCTACGTGATCCGCGCCGATGAGGCGATCAAGGATGCCGCCGGTAATATCGTCGAGCTGCGCTGCAGCTATGACGAGAATACGCTGGGCAAGAACCCGGAGGGCCGCAAGGTCAAGGGCGTGATCCACTGGGTGCCGGCCGCCGAGAGCGTCGAGTGCGAAGTGCGCCTGTACGATCGCCTGTTCAAGTCCGCCAACCCGGAGAAGAGCGAGGAGGGCGGCAGCTTCCTCGACAACATCAACCCCGATTCGCTGGTGGTGCTCACCGGCTGCCGCGCCGAGCCGTCGCTGGCGCAGGCCAGAGCTGACGACCGCTTCCAGTTCGAGCGCGAAGGCTACTTCTGCCTGGACAAGGATTCCCAGCCTGGCAAGCCGGTGTTCAACCGCACCGTGACCCTGCGCGATTCCTGGGGGCAGTAAATGGCACTGTCGATCTACAACACCCTGACCAAGACCAAGGACGCCTTCAAGCCGCTGGTCGATAATCAGGTGCGCATGTACGTATGCGGCATGACCGTCTATGACTTCTGCCACATCGGCCACGCCCGCGTGATGGTCGCCTTCGACGTGGTCACCCGCTGGCTGCGTCAGCGCGGTTATGACGTGACCTACGTGCGCAACATTACCGACATCGACGACAAGATCATCAAGCGCGCCAATGAGAACGGCGAGCCTTTCGAGGCGCTGGTTGAGCGCATGATCGCGGCGATGCACGAGGATGAGGCACGCCTTTCCGTGTTGCGCCCGGACATCGAACCGCGCGCCACCGACCATATCGCCGGCATGCACCAGATGATCCAGACCCTGATCGACAAGGGCTTCGCCTATGCGCCGGGCAATGGCGACGTGTACTACCGCGTCACCAAGTTCGAAACCTACGGCAAGCTTTCCAGGCGCAAGATCGACGAGCTGAAGATCGGCGCGCGCATCGAAGTGGACGAGATCAAGGAAGACCCGCTGGACTTCGTGCTCTGGAAAGCTGCCAAGCCGGGCGAGCCAAGCTGGGATTCCCCCTGGGGCAAGGGTCGCCCGGGCTGGCATATCGAGTGCTCGGTGATGTCCACCTGCTGCCTGGGCGAGACCTTCGACATTCATGGCGGCGGTCCGGATCTGGTGTTCCCGCACCACGAGAACGAAATCGCACAGAGCGAGGCGGCCACCGGCAAGCAGTACGCCAACGCCTGGATGCACGCCGGCGCGGTGCGTGTGGATGGCGAAAAGATGTCCAAGAGCCTGGGCAACTTCTTCACCATTCGCGAGGTGCTGGAAAAGTACCACCCGGAGGTGGTGCGTTACCTGCTGGTGTCCAGCCACTACCGCAGCCCGATCAACTATTCCGAAGAAAGCCTCAAGGAAGCCAAGGGCGCTCTGGAGCGTTTCTACAACGGCCTCAAAGGTCTGCCGGAAGCGGCACCTGCCGGTGGCGAAGGATATGTGGAGCGCTTCGGCGCGGCGATGGACGACGATTTCAACTCGCCGGAAGCCTGCGCCGTGCTGTTCGAGATGATCCGCGAGGTCAACCGCCTGCGTGAGTCGGATGTGCAGGCCGCCGCCGGCCTGGCTGCCCAGCTCAAGCAGCTGGCCAGCGTGCTCGGCGTGCTGCAGCTGGAACCGGATGCCTTCCTGCAGGCCGGCGCCGCCGGCAAGGTGGACGCCGCCGAAGTCGAGGCGCTGATCGCCGCGCGCCTGCAGGCGCGGGCCGACAAAAACTGGGCGGAATCCGACCGCATCCGCGACCAGCTCACCGCCATGGGCGTGGTGCTGGAAGACGGCAAGGGCGGCACCACCTGGCGTCTGGCTGAGTAGCCGGGCGCTCAACGACAAAGGCCGCTTTTCTGCGTAATACCGTTCACTTAAGGTGCTCGCGCTTGGCTCCCCTCTCCCATTTANNTCTTATGTGAACAGCATTACGTTTTTCAGCGGCCTTTGTCGTTTCAGGCTGCCGGCATCTGCGCCAGCAGCTTGTCCAGGGTGACGGGATAATCGCGCACCCGCACGCCAGTGGCGTTATAGATCGCGTTCGCCACCGCCGCGGACACCCCGCAGATGCCCAGCTCGCCCACGCCCTTGGCCTTCATCGGCGAGGAGAGGGGGTCGCTCTCGTCGAGAAAGACCACCTCCTGATGCGGAATGTCGGCATGCACCGGCACCTCGTACGCGGCCAGGTCGTGGTTGATATACAGCCCGTAACGGGTGTCGACGGACAGCTCCTCCATGAGTGCCGCGCCCACGCCCATGGTCATGGCGCCGATCACCTGGCTGCGCGCGGTCTTCGGATTGAGGATCCGCCCGGCCGAACAGACCGCCAGCATGCGCCGGACTCGCACTTCCGCCGTAGCGGCATGCACGGCCACCTCAACGAAATGTGCGCCGAAGGTCGAGATGCGGTAGCGCTTGTCCAGGTCGCCGAACTCGATGCCATCTTCGGCCTCAATCGTCCCGCCTGCCGCTGCCTCGGCGAGCGTGGCGCGCTTGTCGTCCTGGCGGACTTCGCCATTGTCGAACACCGCCCGGGAGGGATCGAAACCGAGCTTGCGCGCGATCTGTTCGCGCAGCTTCACGCAGGCGGCATAGACCCCCGCGGTGGAACTGTTGGCGCCCCACTGGCCGCCTGAGCCAGAGGAAACGGGAAAGCTCGAATCGCCGAGTTTCACGCTCACCTGGTCCAGCGTCACACCGAGCATTTCCGCCGCGGTCTGGCCGATGATGGTGTAGCTGCCGGTGCCGATGTCGGTCATGTCGGTCTCGACGGTCAGTCGGCCTTGTGCATCGAGGCGCACGCGNNGCGGCAGACTGGGTAACCGGTCCGTCGCGAAACGCGCCAGCCATACCCAGGCCGATCAGCCAGTCGCCCTCGCGGCGCGTGGCAGGTTTGGCTTCACGCTCGGCCCAGCCGAAGCGTTGCGCACCCTGCAGCAGGCACTCCTTGAGATGGCGCTGCGAGTAGGAACGCTCGGGTTTCTCCGGGTCGACCAGCGAATCGTTCATCACGCGGAAGTCGACGGGGTCGAGGCCGAGCTTCTCGGCCATCTCGTCCATGGCGATCTCCACGGCCATCGATCCAGGCGTGTCGCTGGGGGCGCGCATGGCGTTGGCTTCGGGCATGTCCAGCGCCGCCAGGCGCGAGCTGGACGTGCGGTTGACACCCGCGTACAGCGGCCGCGAGTAGATCACTCCGGATTCGGCGGTGTTGGCGTTGAGGTCGCCGGACCAGTTTTCGTGGCCGATCGCGACGATCTGGCCGTCGCGCGTGGCGCCGATGCGGATGCGCTGGATAGTGGCCGCGCGATGGGTGGTGTTGTTCATCATCAGCGGGCGCGGCAATGCCACCTTTACCGGGCGTCCGGCTGCGCGAGCGCCCAGCGCCGCCATCAGCGCGTCGGCGCGGATGAACAGCTTGCCGCCGAAGCCGCCGCCGACGTAGGGCGAGATCAGTCGGACCTTGTCGACGTCCATGCCCAGTGTTTCGGCCAGATCCTTGGCGCCCCAGGCGATCATCTGGTTTGAGGTCCACAGGGTCAGCCGGTCGTCGTCCCAGCGGGCCATCGAGGCGTGCGGTTCCATCATCGCGTGGGACTGGTCGGGCGTGTGGTAGGTGGCGTCGAGCTGCACGGGGGCGCTGGCGAACGCGCTGTCGAAGTCACCGACGGCGGTGTCCGGCTCGCTGCCGGCGACTTTCTCCGGCTTCTTCGCCGTGTCCTTGGCAGCTTCGAGGTCGAAGTTACCGGGCTGACGCTGGTAATCGATCTTCACCAGCTCGGC
>NZ_DJSX01000076.1:0-14961 GCF_002439135.1 Pseudomonas sp. UBA6323
CCGGCATCTGTCCGAGACCTGCCTGCGCTGCGGCCCGGCCTTCCGCGAGCGGGCCTTGGGCATCGAGAAGGCCCGCGGGTTGTACGAGCGGGAAAGCGGCCAGGCGCTGTCGCAAAGCGAACTCGCGCGGCGACTGACGGCCGACGGCTATCCGGTGCCGCAGTCACACATCAGCCGCATGAACGATGCGGTGCGCTATCTGCTGCCGGCGATCCCGACGCTGCTGTACGGCGGATTGGGCCGGCATCAGGTGGACCGGCTCGCGGTGCTGCGCAAGGCGTGCGAGCGCACCTGGGAGCGGCGTGCGCTGGGCCGGCCGCTGACCGTGGACTTCGCTTCGCTGTTTCAGGATGTGCTGTCGCAGTTCGACACGCAGCCGGAGGGCTTCTCGCCCCAGCGCGTGCAGGACGAACTGGTGGGTCAGATGGCCGAGCTGCTGGAAGCGGACTACGACACGCTGGCATTGGAGGTCGATGACAGCGAAAGCCGTCAGCGAGTATTGACCAGCGAGCCGGCCGCGCCGAACCCGGCAACGCCTGTCGCACCTGCGGCGCCAGCCATCACGCCGCAACTGTCGCCCGCGGCGCCAACGCCACGGGACACCTCGCCCGTCGCGCCACCGGCAGAGACACCCTCGGCACCACCTGCCGCTGCACCAAACGCCCGGGACGGGCAGCGCGACGAGCGCCTGCAGGGGCACATCGTGACGCCGGCCCCAACCACCGAGCGCCTGCAGTCCATCCAGCGGATGGTCGCGGATCAGCTCGGCGACAAGCTACCCGACTTCGAGGCAGATGCGCTGCGTGCGATCCCGGTGCAGGTTGGCGGGCTCTTTCCCATCTCGGATGTCTGGTACATCGAGCCGGGCCTGGACGTGCCGGATCGCCTGCGCGTGCATATCGCGCAGTTCGCTCGCGAGATCGCGGGGGAAGCGGCGGTGGGCGACCACATCGAAGCCAGCGATGGCGGCATCGGCTTCGTCTGCGTGACGCCGGCCGTGGGCCAGGCGAAGGCGCTCCCGGCGTTCGCGCGTGCGATGCTGACCCTGCTGCACGCGCTGAGCACCGCGCCGGCACCCGCGACCGGGCTGGACAGCGCGCGGCTGGCCGATGACCTTGGGCCGCTGCTGCATGGTCACGGCGGCTTGGTCACGCGCCTGAGCGATGCCGGGCTGGTAAAGCTGTTCCGTCTGCTGCGCCTGGCGCGTCGGCTGCTGGATCTGGAAGCCGGCGTAGCGAGCCAGGATTCCTGAGCGCAGGAGGCTCCCGTATGTCGGCACCGCACCCGCTCAACCAGGCCGTGATCGCCCAGGCCCTGCATGACCTGCGCAACGGCCAGTTGCGCCGCTGCAAGGCCATGGGCTTCGGCGAGGAGGAGCTGGATGCGCTGAAGCACCCAGAACTCGTGAGCATGCTGGTGAATGCCACGGTGTCGTGGTGTTCGGTGTCGGTGAACCGGGAAGTGTTGAAGCGGCTGCTGAGCCAGGTGCACGACGTGGAGCGGGAGATCGCCACGGTGGACCGCATGCTGCGCCTGGGGGCGAGCACGGAGATGGTCAGCAAGTTCTACGGCCTCACGCATCAGGAAGTGGCGCTGCGCCGCGACATCCTCGGGCTGCCCAAGCGTAAGGGTCGGCATCCGGTGCTCGACGAGGCGCAGGACGTGGCCCTGTGGGAACGCTGGAAGGCCGGCATCACGGAGCGGCACATCGCACTGAACGACGACATGGCGATGCTGGCGCTGACCATGGACCTGGCCGAGGCCATGACCCTGCCCATGTCGGTGATCTGGTCGGCGATACGGAACTGGGTCGACCAGGGGCTGGTGTAGGTCATGACGACGGGCGACGCTCCACGGCGTGATGGCCCGGTTGCGCTGTCGGCGTTGTTCGACGAGGCGCTGCGGCACCTTGAGCCGAAGGAACCGGCGCAGGGCACGGCGCCGAGCCAGGACTGCTTTCTCTACAGCGGCAACCGGCACGAGAGCGTGCCGCGCGCGTTGTTCTTCGACCGGCGCCTGACGCCGCTGGAGCGCAATGCCTGGCAGGTGTTCCGCCTGCAGCTCAACGACGACGGCGTGACCGCCTTTCCCACCTACGACCAGCTCCGCCCATATCTGGCGTCCATGCCCTGTGCGTCGCAAGCCTCGCACGAGACCGTGGCGCGCGCCTTGACGCTGCTGCGGCTGACGCGCTGGCTCAGCCTGGTGCGGCGGCGGCGCGATCCCAAGACCGGCCGTATCCAAGGCAACCTCTACGTGCTGCACGACGAACCGCTGTCGCCCTTCGAGGCGATGCAGCTCGACCCGGACTACCTGGGCCTGGTGAGCCAGGCGCTCACGCACGCGGCGAAGGCGGTGCAGGTCGTGGGCATGAACACGCTGCGGGAGATCGCCGAAGACCCGCTGCTCAGCGGGCGCACGCTGCCGACCCGCCTGCAAGTGCTGGCGCAGCGCATGGCGCGGCATGGCTGGACGACGCCAGGTTATCCACAGGAGGGTGCGGACCACGAATCCGAAGAAGGCCAGGAAGCCCTTCTTCGGAATGCTGCGCGCCCGTCTTCGGAATCCGAAGCAGGGCTGAAATCCGCGCCAGACGGCTCACTTCGGAATCCGAAGGAGGACCGTACTGTACGTATGGATCGTATAAATCAAGTACGTACAGTACCGCGCGCGAAGTCGTTGCAGCACCTGCGCCTGCCCGAGCGCCTGCTGCGCTTGAAGGACGAGCAGCAAAGCGGCGCGATGGTGGCCTTGCAGCAGGTGGACGAGTCGCTGCGGCAGGCGGTGTTGGACGAATGGGATGCGCGCTGCCGCAACAGCGCGGTACGCAACCCGGCCGGCTATCTGTTCGGCATTATCCAGAAGGCGATCCGCGGCGAGTTCAAGGCCTGGGCCGGCGAAGGCGGTTCGCCATCGACGCCGCCTGCGCCGCCGCCACGGCCAGCCGCACCGGCACCGTCTGCACCGCCACCGCCCGCGCCGAACGGCCCTGGCCGCGAGGCAGCGCGGGCCTACCTGGCGAAACTGCGTTCAACCCTGGGCGATTCCTGAGCAGCTATCCCCAGGGGATAGCTGGGACACGAAGCCTTCCAGGCATCGGCTTCGGTTCTGTCATGCGTCGCACGGTCGCAGCCCGGCGCGGACCTATCCCCTGGGGATAGACGGAACACGCGACCTTCCGGGGCGACAACCGGGAGCGCACCCGCTGCGGTTTGTTGACTGACGCCCTTCCGGGCGATGCCGATGCTGGCGGCTCGTTCCCGTACCGCGAGTCGTCACCATGGCCAATGAATCCCAGCCGCCCCTGCAGTTGAATCTCGGATCGCTGCGCAGCGCGATGTCGCTGACGCTGCACACCCACCACGCTTCACGCATCTGGCATGGCCGAGCGCCTGCCGAGGGCCGGCCCGGGATCATCGGCCTGAACGGCTACATCAGCGTGATGAACAAGATGAAGCGCGGCGCCGAGCAGGACGATCCCTACTCGGATTTCTGGATGCTGCGCATCGAGGACAAGCTGACGCAGACCAAGGACAGCTTGCAGGCGCTGCGTGAGCAGGTGGACCAGGCGCTGGCCGACGTGCCGCCCGCGCTGTCGCTGGGCGAGAACATGAACGTGCAGCCGGTGAAGCTGCCGCTGTTCGTCAATGCGCAGCTCGGCTTCATGGCGGTGTACCTGCTGGCCGACTACGACGACCTGGCCCGCAAGCTGATCCTCGCCCACCACACCGCGCTGATCGACCGCAGCACGCTGGAACGCTGGCTCAACGACGGCGCGCATGCGCTGCGCAGCCTGTTCTCGCTGGCACAGCAGTACCGCTACTCCGGCGCGACGCGCGACGACTTCGCCTCGAAGAACGCGGTGGCGCGGGCGGCGCTGGAGAAGTTCGGCGAGTTGCCGCAGGACGTGCTCGAAGGCACGCGCCGCTCGCGCTTTGCGCCACCGATCGCACGGCGGTCGGGCAAGCCTGGTACAGCCGCGGATGCCGCACCCAGCGCTGGCGCAGCCGACGTGGCGGACGACGACCACGACCATGACGGCGAAGGCACGAAGGCATGACAGCATCGTCTTCCACCGGCCAACCGGCGCGCTTCCTGCCGCTGGAACAGGCGGACTTCCAGCGCCTGGAACACGGCTCCTACCTAAAAGGCCTTTTACAGCCTTTTAAAGGTAAGGGGAGTCTGGAGGCCTGGGCCAACCAGTGCACGGCGCTGCGCGACGACTTAATCGGGCTGGCGCAGCGGCGCGTGCTGCAACAGGCGCGGGCCTACCCCTTCTCGCTGCTCGACGTGCAACTGGCCCAGCAGACCACTGGCGCAGGCACGACCTTCCTGCGCTGGCGCAACCACGACCGTTCTTCCATGGGCGTGGCGCTGTGGGAATCGCTGCTCGACCGCCCGGCGACGCCGGCCTCGCTGATCGACGACCTGTACGCGATGGAGCTGCAGCGCATCGCTTTGAACATGCAGATCAGCCTCCTTCACACGCTGGGCCGCCAGGCCCAGGAGTGCGCCAGCAAGGCCGCGCAGGCCGAAGCGGCTTACCTGCGACGTGTCCACGGGCATGCCGCGTCGGTTCCATCCACCACCCCCAAGGAGTCTCCATGAGCACGCACTTCGTCGGCGAGGGCAACATCGGTTCCGCGCCGGACTATCGCGAATTCCCTAACGGCAACGACGAGCCGCGCCGGCTGCTGCGCCTGAACGTCTACTTCGACAACCCGATCCCAAAGAAGGACGGTGAATTCGAGGACCGCGGCGGCTTCTGGGCGCCGGTGGAGCTGTGGCACCGCGACGCCGACCACTGGAAAGACCTGTACCAGAAGGGCATGCGCGTGCTGGTAGAAGGCCGCACGGTGAAGGACGAGTGGGAGGACACCGACGACAACGAGCGCACGACCTTCAAGATCGAGGCCCGCCGCATCGGCATTCTGCCGTACCGCATCCAGGCCGTGACCCTCAGCGCCAGGACGCTGGAACCCGAGGCCGCAGTACCGCCGCCGAAGGAGACCAAGGGGACGAAGGCGCCGAAGGAAACCAAGGCCAAGGGCTGATTCCCCGCAGGGGGCGGCTGTAGCAACCGTCAGACGCCCGCCATGCACCAGCTATCCCCAGGGGATAGCTCCAGGGTGTTCCACCGGGTTCCAGCCGCCCTCCCGAAACGACGCTCCCGCTGCGCCAGCCGTTGCGGCTTCGCGCATGCCGCTGCGGCAACGCATCGCCTGCCGATCACAAAGCGGTGTCTGCGCCAATCGGCTTCCTTGCTGCCGTCATCCGCTGGCCCGGCCAAGCTGGGGCCATCCGATGACCGCACACTTCCAAGGAGGCTTCATGCGCGTGTTCCTGTGCGAGAAGCCGTCCCAGGGCAAGGACATCGCCCGTGTGCTGGGCGCCGGCCAACGCGGCAACGGCTGCTACAGCGGTGCGGGTGTCGTCGTGACCTGGTGCATCGGTCATCTGGTCGAAGCGGTTCCGCCCGAAGGCTACGGCGAGCAGTACAAGCGCTGGGGCATCGAGCAACTGCCTATTCTTCCTGAGCGTTGGCGTGTCGAGCCCAAGGCGGCGACCGCGGCGCAGTTCAAGGTCGTGCAGCAGCTCGTCGCCAAGGCGGGCGAACTGGTGATCGCGACCGACGCCGACCGCGAGGGCGAGATGATTGCCCGCGAGATCATCGAGCTGTGCGGCTACCGCGGCCCGATCCAGCGCCTGTGGCTGTCGGCGCTCAACGATGCGTCGATCCGCAAGGCCCTGGGCACGCTCAAGCCGTCCGCCGAGACGCTGCCGCTTTACTTCTCCGCGCTCGCCCGATCGCGTGCCGACTGGCTGATCGGGATGAACCTGAGCCGCCTGTTCACGTTGCTCGGGCGCCAGGCCGGCTACACCGGCGTGCTGTCGGTCGGGCGCGTGCAGACACCGACGCTCAAGCTGGTGGTGGACCGTGACCGCGAGATCGCGCGTTTCGTTTCGGTGCCGTTCTGGGCCATCGAGGTTGCACTCTCACATGCGGGCCAGTCCTTCGTCGCAAGCTGGACGCCGCCGCAGGGCAGCACCGACGACGCCGGCCGCTGCCTGCAACAGCCGGTGGCGCAGCAGGCTGCCGAGCGCCTGCGCGCGGCCGGTGCCGCCCAGGTGCTGTCGGTGGAAACAGAGCGCGTGCGCGAAGGGCCGCCGCTGCCGTTCGACCTCGGCACGCTGCAGGAGGTGTGCTCGAAGCAGTTGGGTCTGGACGTGCAGGAGACGCTGGACATTGCCCAGGCGCTGTACGAGACGCACAAGGCGACCACCTATCCGCGCTCGGACTCAGGCTACCTGCCCGAGAGTATGTTGGCCGAGGTGCCCACCGTACTCGACAGCCTGCTCAAGACCGACCCCGGCCTGCGCCCGCTGATCGACCGCCTGGA
This sequence comes from Pseudomonas sp. UBA6323, assembly GCF_002439135.1. NCBI lineage: Bacteria > Pseudomonadati > Pseudomonadota > Gammaproteobacteria > Pseudomonadales > Pseudomonadaceae > Pseudomonas > Pseudomonas sp. UBA6323. The sequence continues at coordinate 6,402 of NZ_DJSX01000076.1, forward strand.
TCGCCAGCAGCGTTCGCGGGCCTGGAACGACGGCAAGGTCACGGCGCACCACGGCATCATTCCCACGCTGGAACCGGCGAACCTCTCGGCGATGAGCGACAAGGAGCTGGCCGTCTACAGGCTGATCCGCGCCCACTACCTCGCGCAGTTCCTGCCGCACCACGAATTCGACCGGACGGTGGCGCAGCTTACGTGCGGCGGGCAGTCGCTGGTCGCGGTCGGTAAGCAGATCGCGGTGGCCGGATGGCGCCAGGTACTGGCGGCGCCGGAGCCCGACGACGCGGACGGCGAGGAAGCGCAGCGCGGCCAGGTGCTGCCGGCGCTGCGTGCTGGAGCTTCCTGCCAGGTCGGCCAGGTCGATCTGAAGGCGTTGAAGACGCTGCCGCCCAAGCCCTACACGCAGGGCGAGCTGGTCAAAGCCATGAAGGGCGTCGCCAAGCTCGTGACCGACCCACGCCTGAAGCAGAAGCTCAAGGACACCACGGGCATCGGCACCGAGGCCACGCGCGCCAACGTCATCAGCGCCTTGCTGGCACGCGGCTATCTTGTGAAGAAGGGCCGTGCCATCCGCGCATCGGATGCGGCTTTCACGCTGATCGACGCGGTGCCGGCGGCCATCGCCGATCCGGGCACGACGGCGGTGTGGGAGCAGGCGCTGGACATGATCGAGGCCGGCCAGATGACGCTGGACACCTTCATCGCCAAGCAATCGGCCTGGGTCGCCCAGCTCGTGCAGCAGTACCGCGGCGCAACGCTCCCCCTCAAGCTGCCGCCCGCGCCGAGCTGCCCGCAGTGCGGCGCCCCGATGCGCCAGCGCACTGGCAAGAACGGCGCGTTCTGGTCGTGCAGCCGCTACCCGGACTGCAAGGGCACGGAGCCGGTCGAAACCGCGACAGGCAAGCCCGCAGCGCCAAGCCCGCGGCGTCGGTCTCCGAAGGCGAGCTGACGCCCACGTTTCCCTCTGCCACGCCGGCTGCTGCCGACGGCGGGGCAAACTTCCCGCACCCCGCGGGACTCCCCAGCGCGCGTTCCCTTCTGCAACGGTGTGCGCGTCCTGCAGGCCCATCACGGCCTGCTGGGCGAGAAGGTCATTTCTCCCCGGATCGCGTTCGCCGCGGTTCCCCTGATCGAGGTGCTTCCGCCGATACGCGAGCGGTCTCCTGACGCCTTGGTGTGCAAAACTGCGAGGCGCCAGGAGACCGCTTGCGGTCGTCGGTATTCGGTGCCGGTGCCCGCCGGCGGAACAACGGGCTCCCTTTGTGTGTGGATGCACGCCAGAGGATTCCGGCCCCCAGCCACGAAACGGGCCGGGTGAGATTGCTGACGCAGCGAATGGCTTTGACGACGGCCTGGCCTGCAACAGCCCACAGGTGGTTTGCTTCCTCTCCAGCCGAAGGTCTGCGTGACCTTCGGCGCTTGTTCCATCTACGGATTCATCCCCGCCCCGGCACAGTCTTGCGAGACTGCATCACAACGTCATGCGGCGGTTGAGCAGCGCAGCACTCGAAGGACACAGGCTCGCGGCCTGCCGTGTGGCAAGGATCGCCGCCGGCGCGGCAGTGCGCTCCGCAGGCTTGAAGCCCGCACGCTCGAAGAACGGCGCTGCCGTCGTCGTCAGCAACCAGGCTTGGCGTCCGCCTTCATCGAAGGCGCGGCGCAGCAACAGCGCGAGCATGCCGCTGCCGATGCCGCGATGGCGTGCTTGTGGCAGCACCACCAGGGAGCGCACCAGCACGTCCTGGCCCGTGTGCTCGAAGCCGCCGAAGCCCATGCGCTCACCTGACACGGTGGCATAGGCGAAGAAGCGACGCCCCGGCTCGGTCAGGTCGTCGGTGGGAAGACCGGCCTCGTGCAGCGCCAGCGCAAGGTCCGGATCGCTGCCGGCGATCGGCGTGTCCACCAGGAGCGTCGCGCCGTCTTCCTTCCAAATCTCACCCGCCGGTCGCTGCGGCAGCAGCTCGATCACCATGTCCGAAGGGCGACACAGCCGCGCGCCCAAGGGAGACACCACGATGGGCCGATTGATGAGGATCGGGTGCGCCAGCATCTGGTCGATCAACTGGTCGTCGCTCCAATGCGCTGCATCCAGGTTCGGTTCCTTGTAGGGCGTTCCCTTGACGCGCAAGACGTCCCGCACGCGCATGCCCATCCGCGCAATCAGCGCCTTCAAGGTCTCGCGGTCGGGCGGTGCTTTCACGTACTCGATGACTGTGGGCTCGATGCCGCTGGCGCGGATCAGCGCCAGCGTGTTGCGCGACGTGCCGCAGTCCGGGTTGTGGTAGATCGTGACGGTGCTCATGCCGGATGCCTCACTACATTGCGCGGGGCCTGTTCGTACCAGTCGCGGGTACGGTTGACTACGCGCACCACCAGCAGCATCACCGGCACCTCGATCAGCACGCCGACCACGGTGGCCAGCGCGGCGCCAGAGTGGAAGCCGAACAGACTGATGGCGGCCGCCACGGCCAGCTCGAAGAAGTTGGAGGCACCGATCAGCGCGGAGGGACAGGCGATGTTGTGCTTCTCGCCGACACGGCGGTTGAGCCAGTAGGCCAGGCCGGAATTGAAGAACACCTGGATCAGGATCGGCACGGCTAGCATGGCGATGACCAGCGGCTGCTGCAGGATGGCCTGGCCCTGGAAGGCGAACAGCAGCACCAGGGTCAACAGCAGCGCGGCGATGGACAGTGGGCCGATGCGTTCCAGCGCTCGGTCGAACACAGCCTGTCCACGACGCAGCAGCGAGCGGCGCCATACCTGGGCGATGATGACCGGGATGACGATGTAGAGCACCACCGAGATCAGCAGCGTGTTCCACGGCACGACGATCGAGGACAGGCCGAGCAGCAGGGCGACGATGGGCGCGAAGGCGAACACCATGATGGTGTCGTTCAAGGCCACCTGCGACAGCGTGAACATCGGATCGCCGCCGGTCAGCCGGCTCAAGACGAACACCATCGCCGTGCAGGGCGCGGCGGCCAGCAGGATCAGGCCGGCGACGTAGCTGTCGAGCTGGTCGGCCGGGAGCCAGTCGGCGAAGACGTGGCGGATGAACAGCCAGGCCAGCAGCGCCATCGAGAACGGCTTGACCGCCCAATTGACGAACAGCGTCACGCCGATGCCGCGCCAATGCTGGCGGACCTGGCCGAGCGCGCCGAAGTCCACCTTGAGCAGCATGGGGATCACCATGATCCAGATCAGCAGGCCAACCGGGAGGTTGACTTGGGCCACTTCCATGCGGCCGACGGCCTGGAATGCGCCGGGCGCGAACTGGCCCAGGGCGATGCCGGCGACGATGCACAGCAGCACCCACACCGTCAGGTAGCGCTCGAAGATGCTCATCGAGAACGATGGCGTGGCGGCAACGGCTTCGGTCTGTACGGCCATCGCGCTACCTCACTGCTTGCCGATGGCGCGCAGCTCGTGCTGCAGCGACATGGCATCGAGCCGTTGGAGCGGCAGCGACAGGAACAGCTCGATGCGACGCTTGAGCGTCAACGCAGCGTCCATGAACGCCTTGCGCTGCTGTTCCTCGCTGCCTTCGACGGCGGCCGGATCGGGCACGCCCCAATGGGCCGAGACCGGCTTGCCCGGCCAGACGGGGCACACCTCGCCGGCGGCGTTGTCGCAGACGGTGAAGATGAAATCGAACACCGGCGCGCCGGGCGCCACGAATTCGTCCCAGCTCTTGCTGCAGAAGCCGGTCGTCGGCAGGTGCAGGCGCTCCAGCGTGGCGAGCGCCAGCGGATGGACTTCGCCCTTGGGGTGGCTCCCTGCCGAATAGGCGCGGAACCGCCCTTGGCCCAGCTCGTCGAGGATGCCTTCCGCCAGGATGGAACGCGCCGAATTGCCGGTGCAGATGAACAGCGCGTTGTAGGTTTTTTCCGTTGTCATGCGCGCCTCGCGTCAGCAGCAGGAAGAAGCCTGCTTCGCGGTAGCCCGGCTATCCCTCGGCGCGCAGCAGGCCGGAGCGGTGCCCGGCGCGGGCTGCGGCGCTTCGTTGAATACGGGGATGCTGCCCAGCTTGTGGAAGTGCTCCCAGGCCACGCCTTGCGGGTCGGTGATCCAGTGCTTCTCGCTGCGCGCGTAGCAGCAGGTCGTGGTGCCTTCGTCGAGCAGCGCCATGTCGGCGGCCCTTCGCGCGGGCTTTCACGGCAGCGAGTTCGTCGGCATCGTCGGTCTGGATGCCCAGGTGGTCGATGCCCGGCTTGCTGCCGCGCGTGGAGATGGCGAAGTTGACCGGCGGGTCTTCGAGCATCCACTTCGCGTAGTCGGTCTCGATGCGTGCCGGCTGCGCAGCGAACAGTTGGGAATAGAAGCCGATGCTGCGGTCCAGGTCATCGACATGCAGGTGGACGTGAAAGCGTTTCATGGAAAGGTTCCTTTCAGCAGGTGGTGCAGGCGCGGGTGGATTCGTTGGCCTCGCACACGCCGCCTTGGCAGCAGTGCTCGGTCAGGTAGCCGAGCAGCCCATTCATGTGGGCCAAGTCGGCGCGGTAGATCAGGTTGCGGCCCTGCTGTTCGATGCTGACCAGGCCGGCATGGGCCAGCTCCTTCAGGTGGAAGGACAGCGTGTTGCGGGCCACGTCGAGCTGGTCGGCCAGGACGCTGGGCGTGAGCCCTTCGGGGCCGGCGACGACCAGGGCGCGGAACACGCGGAGGCGCTGGGTGTGAGCCAGGGCGCCCAGGGAGGAAATGGCTTGGGTCTCGTTCATTGTTCAACGATACAACATTTATCGAATCATTGAACAACACCCAGCAGCAATCAGGGACGAGGCGGGAACCGATTCCCCCGTGACGCAGAACGTGCCCCAACGTGATGCTTTGCGGCACGTGTTGCTGACCTGATCAGCACATGCCAGCAGCCTGGGTCTTTCGGCTGCCGCGGGAATCCTCTCGCGCGACCCACCAGTCCGCTTCGCATCGACCACCGCGGACGGGCGTTTCACGACGCCGATGCCGTTCATGTTCAACCCTTCGGGAGTCTTCCGCTCCCGTCAGGGCGTGGTGCTCCCGGTCTTTCAACCACCAGGAGAAAACCATGTCCCTTGCGTTCGCATCGGCGCTCTTGAGCGCTGAACAGGCCCGCGCCGAATCCATCGGCTACCAGGCCCTGGCCTACGTCGGCAAGCGCCTGCCCCTGCAGGTGCTTTGCAGCGCAGCCGGCCACTACATCGGCACCGCCGATGCGGACGGCCCGGTCTCGCGCGAGTCGGTCAGCTACTTCCGCTCGCACCACGCCGCCGACCACGCCCTGAAAACGGGCCGCTGGCAGCAGCGCCTCAACCCGTGATTCCAAACATCTGGAGCCCATGTCATGAACCGTGCCCTGCCTCAAGAGGTACTTGATCAGATCGAGCTGGAACACCAGCACTTCGCCGCCGCGCCCCAAGCCTTCTTCGAGGCGTGGAAGCGCGGCGTCAACATCGCCGGTGCCGAATGGTTCGGCGACGGCACCCGCGAGGGCCTGCAGCGTGCCACCACCAAGTGTGATCTGCGGCCCAAGCTGCTGATGCTCAACGACGCCCTCGGCGTCCTGAGCAGCGGCCAGCGGATGTTCCTGTCCGCGATGGTGAGCTTCTACAACGCCCGCGAGGGCGGCGCGATGCTCAAGCGTTGCGGCTTCGAGGGTCTGTCCGACCTGGGCGGCCTCGATCTGGAACGGCGCAAGGTCATCGCCGACCTGACGCTCAACTACAACGGCTGGTGAGCCGCGCTGCGGCGCACCGACGTTCTTTTCTTCCGACCCCACGAGGGCATGCGTCCCGCCAGGGGCCATGTCCCTCCTTCCACCCGGAGCCCTTGCGGCCTCGGGATGTCCCTGCGGATGCCTTCGTCCGCCAGGGGCGAGGGCTCCGCGCCTTTAATCGCAAGCAGTCCTTCATGGCCAACACCTACTCCGACGCCACCGGCGTCCTCATTCTCGACCGGGTGACGCCGGTCATCTCCGCGTTGTTCGGCGCCTTTCGCCCCGATGCGAGCTATCCCGGCAACGGGAAGACTTATATCGCTCGCCTCGCCGAGATCAACGATCCGCAATGGAGCGACGTGCTCGACGGTCTGCTGACGCTGGCCGCTCAGCTCGATCTGCCCGCACCGGACGACGCCGAAGGCGAGGATGGCGAAGACCGTGACGCCGAACTGTCGATGCCTGTCCTTATCGACCTGATCGCCCCGCACTTCGGCGCCGACCAGAACCAAGACCTCGCCAATCTCATCGAGCACCACCCGTTTGAGGGCAGCGCAGACCTCGACGCGCTGTTCCTGATCGGCACGTGCTTCGACGACGGCCATCACCTGGTCGCCATCCAGCTCGAAGGATGCTGGCGTTGCAGCCGCCCACGGCTTTTCGAGTTCGGCGGGCATGGTTGCTTCATCAGCCGCGAGCTGACGGTATCGAGCGAATCCACGCATGCGCTGCAACTCGGCGCGGAACTGCGCACCGCAATCCTGGCCGGCGACCTTGCGGCGGCGGCCAACCGAATTGCCAACGAAACGCTGGCGCTTCTGGCGGCCATCACCGACGACCAGGTTCGCGCACGCCTGCGCAGAACCGTCGCTGACCGCCTGCTCACCGACCCGTCCTCCGCCGCTGCCGGCTGACCGCGGCCACTTTATCCACCCGCTGGGGTTCAATCCCCAGCAGGGGATTGCCTCGGCCATCCTCTGCTGGAGAAATCCCATGTCCTACTCGAACAACAATCCCTTTGTCCGTGGCTACGACGGCCTGTCCGTCCAGCGGCTGATTGCCATCTCCTACGACGACGATTGCCCGCTGACCTACCTGCCGCTGCATCCTTCGCAGTCGAATCTGCCGGACAGCCAGCTCGAACGGCGGGCCTGCATCTTCTCGGACGACTTCGTGCTGATTACCGAGGACCCGGCGGTCCCCGATGAATTGCAGGCGCAATGCCCCAGCCACGGGCTCGCGCGCAACGTGGTCTACGCCGTCATGGCCCAGGAAGAAGGCAAGCCGCTGCACGTCGGCGATACCTACTCCGACGAAGCCGCACGCGAGGTAATGCGGCGCCTGCGCTATGAAACCGGCTTCTACAGCCGGTGCTGCGAGATCAGCAGCGGGCACCTCGACACCGAGGCTCATCGCTTCCTCGCCGAGCTGGCGGACATCGCCACGCCGACGCTTTTCCTGTTCATCGCTTTCCGCATCCCGTACAGCCCGGCAATCGGCGTGAAGCTGATCGCCACGCCCTGGACCGACGAGAACCTGCGCGCGGTCGAAGGCATCACGGCCAAGCGGCTGATGCAGGAGCACCGCAAGAAGGGCATGCCGGAATCCTTGATGCAGGTGCTGCACCTGGCCGCGCTCGCCGACGTGCGCATGCTGGTCTTCGATGCCGATGCGCAGGTGCTGGACGGACTGCCGATCTACGACGACTGACACCACCTCACGAGCCTCCACGCGGGGCTCGTTCTCTTGGGGAAGTCGGTGGCGGCGCAGTGCCGATTCCCTCGCGACGCTGGCCTGCGTCTGCCGCACGCTGATCGCATGTTCGCTGGCGTTGCCGGCAAGCATGCCCAGGCAGTCGAGACTTTCGAGGCTGCGGTGCGGTTCGCCGCGCTGGTTGTTTTTCCTTCCCCGGGGCGCATGTCGCGTCCATCCACCTCACCCCAAGGGACACACCTCCCTTGCGGGCGGGAGTTCCTTGGATTGCCACAAGGAGCTTCCCAATGAATACCCAAGCCATCCGTGCACAGATGACGACGCTGGTTCGCGGCCACGTGCCTTCCAACGTCCGCAGCTTCAAGTTCAACATCTTCGATGGTCAGCCCAAGGTTTCGACGCTGGGCTTCCACGTCGATCCCAAGCCTTTCGAGGGCAAGGTCATCGCCACCACCGACGAGGCCATCGTCGTCAAGACGGGGCGGGCCGAGTTCGCCGTGCTCGACAAGGCGCTCGTCACCGACGTGCCCGACGAGGGCGCCAAGGTGCAGGTCGAACCCTATGTCAGACGCCGCTTCGACGGTCAGCGGGCGGACACGCCCGAAGAGCAGACCGAGTTCACCGCCGACGGCCAGCCCTACACGGTGAAGCGGTTCGTGCTCGGTTCCGCACCGGCGAAGCTGCCGATCCCCGAGCCGCGCTGCCCCGAGCTGCAGGAACTGGTCGACCAACTGGAGCAGTTGCCCGCTCCCGACGGCTTCCGGCGCATCACCCACATGCTGGTGGATGCCGGTGCGCGGGACATCACCTGGGTCGATCCGCTGCCCGCCGACATCATCCGCACGCCGCCGGCCATCGGCTTCACCGTCGCCACGATGAAGTTCCAGGGTTGCGTCACCGTGCTGTATGAGCGTGGCCTCGACCTCTACGCGGTGGAGCTGCGCCGCGACGGCGAGCTGATTGAACGGGTCGATGAGGTGTTCTTCGACACCCTCGGCGAGACGCTGGAACGGCTGATCGACGACGGGAGCTGGCGCCGCATCCGAGTGCAGTGCCTGTTGTCGGGTCGCAAGGCTGTCCGGCACTGATCTCCCAGCAGCTTCCCGCCTTCGCGGCGGGAAGCCTCTCTTCCTGCATCCCTGGAGATCACACCCATGA
>NZ_DJSX01000023.1:0-8697 GCF_002439135.1 Pseudomonas sp. UBA6323
GCCGCACCTTGGGCCAGATGGTCGGTGTGGTGATGCTAGTGCCGACGGTGGTGACGCTGCGTTGGTTCTCGGCATTCGGTGGCGGCGCCATCGCCCAGGTGATCGATGGCAGCGGGGATCTGGCGGCTGGCCTGAGCGATGTCAACGTGGCCATCTTCCAGTTCCTGGAAATGCTGCCGCTGGCCGGCATCGGCTCGCTGCTGGTCGTCGCTCTGCTGGTGTTCTTCATGGTCACCTCGGTGGACTCCGGCGCGCTGGTCGTCGATAACCTTGCCGCCGGTGGCGATCCCGATACCCAGCCGGGGCAGCGCGTGCTGTGGCTGGTGATGATCGCGCTGGTGACCGTGACACTGTTCGTGATTGGCGGTGACACTGCGCTCAAGGGCATTCAGGCCGGCACCGTGGCCATGGGCCTGCCGTTCATGGCGCTGATGCTGTTGCTGATGATCGGCCTGATCAAGGGGCTGATCGCGGATTGCCGTAGCTGACCTCGGCCAAGCGACGCCCCGACACCGGCCGCAAGGCTGATGTCGGGGCGTTTGTGTCCCTGCATGCGCGGTTTTTACGATCAAAGGCGTGCTTTAGCCGGCCAAAAGCAGCATTGTCAGAGGCAGGTGCGTTGTCGAAGCTGGACGCTAAGCTGCCTAGAGAACCCTTGATGACCTTGTACGTTCCACCTCCTGCCTCTGTTCGGCGCCTGGCCAATGGCGCACTGCTGCGCGCGCAGCAACAGCCCTGGGCGCAGCGGGTAGGGGTGTGCCTGCGGGTGGCGGCGGGCAGTCATGACGAGCCGCCGGCCTATCCGGGCCTGGCGCACTTTCTCGAACACCTGCTGTTTCTCGGTAGCCGCAATTACCCGCGGGATCAGGGGCTGATGGCGTTCGTCCAGCGCCATAGCGGGCTGGTCAATGCCTCGACCCAGGCGCGGCATACCGATTTTGTCTGCGAGCTGCCGGCCGAGCAGTTGCAGCCGGCGCTGACGCGTCTGCTGGATATGCTGTGCCAGCCGCTGCTGGATATCGACGCGCAGTTGCGCGAGCGAGAAGTGCTGCACGCCGAATACCAGGCACGCAGCCAGGACGCCAACTGCCGCATTGATCATGCCCTGGGCCAGGCGCTGGCGGTCGGGCATCGCTGCAGTGACTTTCTGGCAGGGGATCGCAGCACGCTGGTTGTGGAGTCCGAGGCGTTTCAGCAGGCACTGCGTGCGTATCAACAGCGCCACTACCAGGCCCGGCATATGTGTCTGACCCTGGTGGGGCCGCAACCGGCCGAGCAACTGCTGGAGATGGCCGAGGCGTTGCTGGGGCAACTGTCGGCCGGAGAGCCCGAAGCCCAGTCGGAACCGGCGGCCGATCTACTGCCGTTGCGCGCGTCACGTCTTGGTCTGCAGCACGATCGGCACGCCGTGCATTTGGGCTTTGCCGCTCAGATCGATGCGTGCCAGTTGCAGGCACCGCTAGAGTTATTGCTGGATGCCCTGCATGATCCCGCACCTGGCGGCTTGCTGGCTGGTTCGCGTGAGCGGCAGCTATGTCGGCAATTGCAGGTGCGAGAGTTGTATCGGCATCAGGGCCAGTGTCTGCTGCGCTTCGATTTTCCCGGCGCCTCGACGGAGCAGGGCCCGGCCTTGCGTGCGGCGGTGCAGAGTTGGGCGGCGCAGCTGCAGGGCCATTCAGATTGGCCGCTTCGGTTGCAGCGTCACCAGCAGGCGGTAGCACTGAAAATGTTTGGGCACAGCCCATTGGCATTGGCTCAGCATCTGCAAGCCCCCGAGCCGGAGAACGACACCACCTTGCGCACCTTGGCCGCGCTGCTCCGCCAGTTGGCGCAAGGGGACGGTTTGATAGAGCTGCAATGCAGCCAGCGTGCGCAATCAGAGTGGCCCGCGACTGGATTGGCGCTGCCGCTACAGGTCTTGCCGACCCGGGCGCCGCTACCCTTTGAGGACGAATGGCAACTGAGCAGCGACGAACCGTTGCTGGACGGCTGCGTCCCCCTATCGGCCGTTCTGCCGTTGGCAGGATTGAGGCATTACCCTGGGCAGCCGGAAGGCGGTCCGGCCGCGCTTTACTGGCGCGGCGCGTTTGCCGGGTACGGCGATACGACGGTCATCGAAGCCGCCCTGTTGGCGCGTAGCGCTGATCTGCGCTGGCGTGGAGACCGGCTTGGCATCGCCAGTCAACTGAGCGTGCATGTCTCTGGCTGGACCTTGGCCTTGCAGGGGGCTGCGGCATTGTTGCCGACTTTCAGCGCGCAACTGCTGCCGTTGCTGTTGGCCGCCGTAAACGAGTCTGTCGAATTCACCTCGCAGGGGATGCTGTTGCGGATGCTGCTGCAGCGTTTGCCGCAGCTGTGCGAGTTGCCCGCTACATCGAACCTGCAAGGACTGAGCGTCGGGCTGGGCGAGCGGCAGCAGGCGCAACTCGCCGAGTTGTGCACGGCGGTCGAGCCCCTGGTGGGTTTGCCGCCAGCATCAGGTGCCTGGAAAGGAATCGACTGGCACGAGGTCTCGCAGCCCGGCGCGGATGCGGCTCTGCTGCTGTTCTGCCCGCTGCCTGACGCTGCCGCTCCTACCGAGGCGGCCTGGCGCCTGCTCGGGCAGTTGCTGCAGGGGCGCTTCTACCAGCGGCTGCGGGGGGAGCTGCAACTGGGCTATGCCTTGTTCGCCGGTTTTCGCCAGGTGCAGGGCAGCAGAGGTCTGCTGTTCGCCTTGCAGTCGCCGGTCTGCGATGCGGCCGATATCTTCGCTCATATCCGCGCCTTTCTCGATGAGCAGCGCTCAGTGCTCGAAAGGCTGGATGACGCGACGCTGTCGGGCGCCCATGATGCGTTGCAAGCGACATTGAGTCCGGCCAAGTCTAACCTAGCTCGCGCCGAGCAGCTGTGGCAGCTGTATCTGGCGGGCTTGCCCGAAGCGCATCCGTGGCAGGTTTCACAGGCGCTGACGGTGCTGTCCGCAAGCGATCTGCTGCGGGCGCATGAGCAGTTGCTGCTTGCCCGCGATTGGCGAGTATTGGCCAGCGGAGCTCCGGCGCCCGTCTAGGCAAGCGCTGCTTCCCACGCATCACCATGAATCCTGCCCGGAACAGCCTGGCGTTCCGCCATGGCGTCTTCCTGCATTCCTCCTTCCCAACTTCTGCGCGACGCGTAATGGCGCATCTACGCCCTAGGACTGGCCAGGTACTACGACCTTTCTCCCGCTACCGGTAGCAGGTCGGTCGCGAGCCGGCGGGAGCGGGCCGGTAGCGCCCGGCCAAAGCAGCAGCGAATCGCTGCCAAGGCAGCGTATGGCCCGCCTGGCTCGCTTTCGATAATCGCCTCCGACACGACTGCCCTGGCGGTCGCCACTCAAGCGGAGAGCGTTATGCACAACAACAAGATCGCCATCACTCGATTTCTGCCCCTGACCCTGGCCACCGCCGTCGCCCTGGCGACCGCGCAGCAGGCCGCCGCCGAGATCGTCCTGTACGACAAGGACGACACCACTTTCTCCACCGACGGCTACATCAACGCCTTCTACGTCAACAGCGACGTGGATCGTGATGGCGAGCAGTTCGACCGCCGTCAGTCGCGGGTGAAGATGGGCTTTCTGCCCAACTGGATCGGCTTCAACTTCGGCAAGCAGATCGATGATCTGAAACTGACCGGTCGCTCCTCGTTCTGGGTCACCATTAACGACAGCGAAACCAACGGCACCGACACCGCCATCGACGTGCGTCAGTTCTACGGCACCGTGTCCAGCCCGGAATGGGGTGAGGTGCTGGTGGGCAAGGACTTCGGTTTGTTCTCGCGCTCCAACATCTTCCTCGATGAGCTGCTGGCCGGGTACGGCAACGTGTCCGACACCCTCGGCCTGGTGGACGGCAATGGCGTGTCCTTCGGCAATATCGGCACCGGCTACCCGTACCCGTTCCCGACCTCGCAGATTACTTATCGCAACAACAACCTGGCCGAAGGCCTGCGCTTTGCGGTTGGCATCATGGACCCGGTCGACACCAATGACGACAGCCCGACCGGCAAGGCCTACCAGGAAAACCCGCGCTTCGAATCGGAAGTCAGCTACCAGTTCGATCTGGGCGGTTCGACCATCTACACCTGGGTCAACGGCGCCTACCAGACCTCCGAGAACACCGACGACACCGTCGACAAGGTCACCTCCAAAGGCGTGGGTTATGGCGTGCAGGCCAAGTTCGGCGGCCTGTCGCTGACCGGTTCGGGTTTCCAGGCCAAGGGCATCAACCCGTTCTTCACCAACAACCTGGGCGAGCCGACCCTGCGCGATATCGACAGCGACGGTTACCTGCTGCAGGGCTCCTACACCTGGGGCAAGAACCGAGTGGCGCTGTCCTACGGCAAGACCGAGGACGACGGCAACGGCCTGGGCGTGGCGGCGGACTACGAGACCCGCGGCATCGCCTATTTCCGCACCATCAACGACAACCTCAAGCTGGTCGCCGAGTACAACCAGTACCAGATCGACGCCGCCGCCGGCAGCGGTCTGAACGAGGACACCGACACCTTCGCCGTGGGTGCCGTGTTGAGCTGGTAATCGGTGTTGAAACGGGCCGGGCAGGGGGCGACCTCTGCCCGGCCTTTTGCGTATGCGGCTGATCGACACCTGTCGGAAGGCCTGCCGCTTGTAGGGCGGGTGCAACCCGCCGTTTAGCCGTTGGCGGGCTGCACCCGCCCTACCTATCGAGATAACGGCCGTCGTCCCATGCACGGCTTGACCAAGATGGCGGTGTGCGCCGCCGTACTGCTTCGCGAGTACGCCCTACGGATCGACTACCCAGTACTCAAGTAGCATGGGGCGCCTGCGGTCTCCTTCGTAGAATTTCCCCATGATCAGCAGGTGCATTTGGGGCGTGATATGGCCTTGGAACAGTCGGAGGGCGTGCTTAGCGCCGTCTCCAGCACGAAGGATGTGGAATTGGCCGCCCAGGAACTGGCACGTCAGCTGATCCATCCCTATCTCGGCTTCGTGCTGTTCTTCTGCTCGGCCGAGTACGATCTCGATGGCCTCGGCCAGGCGCTGGAGGCGCACTTCGGTGGCGTCAGTCTGGTGGGCTGTACCAGCGCCGGCGAGATTACCCCGCAGGGCTACGGTCGTGGCTGCGTGGTGGCGCTGGGCTTCGATCTGCGCTGCTTCTCCATCGCCAGCGTGCTGATCGACGAGATGGAACGCTTCAACCTGCTCGATGCGCAGCATCTGGTTGATGGCCTGGTCAAGGATTGCCGCAGCAACGAGCTGGCCTCGATCAAGGGCCACAGCTTCGCCCTGACCCTGCTCGACGGACTTTCCAGCCGCGAAGAACTGGTGCTTGGCGCGCTCAGCGCGGCGCTGGGCAGCATCCCGCACTTCGGTGGCTCGGCTGGCGACGACAACCACCTGACTCACACCCACGTTTATCACGGCGGCCGTTTTCACAGCGGTGCGGCGGTCGTGGTGCTGTTCAACACCTGGCTGGAGTTCGAAGTGTTCAGCACCCATCACATCCAGCCCAGTGCCGAGAAGCTGGTGGTGACCCGTGCCGACAGTGCCACGCGCCGGGTATATGAACTCAATGCCGCGCCGGCCGCGCAGGAATATGCCGAGCTGATCGGCGTGCCGGTCGAGGCCCTGGATCTGCGCGCGTTCGCTGCTTATCCGCTGGCGGTGCGGATCAGCGATCACTACTACGTGCGCTCGATCCAGCAGGTGCATGACGACCTCAGCCTGACCTTCTACTGCGCGGTGGAGAACGGCATCGTCCTAACCGCCATGCGCCCGGGCCCTTTGCTGCCGAACCTTGCGCAGCTGTTCGCCGGGCTGGAGCAGCGCCTCGGTCCGCTGCTGCTGACCATCGGTTGCGATTGCTTCCTGCGCCGCCTGGAGATCGAGAACGATGGCGGCGTCGAGTCGGTCGCCACACTGCTGCGTCAGCAGCGGGTGATCGGCTTCAACACCTACGGAGAGCAGTTCAATGGCATGCACATCAACCAGACCTTCACCGGTGTCGCCATTGGCCGACCTATTGGGCGTGGCGAACGCTGAGCTGCAGGCACGCTGTGCGGCGCTGGAGCAGGAGAACGCCAAGCTCAAGCGCATCAACGCCGCGCTGATCGAGCGGGTCGAGTCGATCCATTCCCGTGGCGATGACGCCTACGCGGCCTTCCAGCATTCGGTGGTGCTGTCCGAGCAGGTGCGCGAGCGCACCGACGCGCTGAACCAGGCGATGGCCGAACTGAAATCCAGCAACCAGTTGCTCAGTGATGCGCGGTTGCGCGCCGAGACTGCCCACCAGCACCTGATCGACGCCATCGAGAGCATCTCCGACGCCTTCGTGCTGTTCGACGATCGCCAGCGCATCGTCCTCTTCAACAGCCGCTTCAAGGCCTTGTGGGCGCGCAGCCGGGCGCGCATCGGCACGGGCACGCGGCTGGAGGAGATCAAGCGCCTGAGCCGCAGCACCGGCCTGGTGGTGGAGGCGCAACTGGGCAAGGAGGGCGAGCCGAGCCTGTTCCGCCTGCAGGACGGGCGCTGGGTGCAGGTCAGCGAGCGGCCGACCCGCGAGGGCGGGCTGGTGATCCTCTATACCGACATCACCGAGGTGAAGCAGAGCGAGGCGCTGCGCCGCGAGCAGGCCCTGGCGCAGAAGTCGCGCCTGCTGCAGCGCGCGGTCGACAACCTGTCGCAGGGCATGGCCATGGTCAATGCCGAGGGTGCGCTGGAGTTATGGAATCACCGTTTCCTCGAACTCTGCGGGCTGGCGCCGATCAACGCCCATCGGCCGTTCGCCGAAGTGATGGCGGAAAGCGAACTTGAGCCGCTGACCCCGGACAGCCGCGATGCCGCCGGCAAACCGCTGCGCCAGGTGGAGGTGCGCCTGTTCGACGGGCGCATGCTGGAAGTGCGCACCCATCCGCTGCCTACCGGCGGCTTCGTCAACACCTTCACCGATATCACCGAGCGTCATCGCCAGGCCCAGGCGCTGAGCGACAGCGAGCGCTGGATCCGCCTGATCACCGACCACGTGCCGGCGCTGATCGCCTATCTGTCGGCCGATCTGGTCTACGAATTCACCAACAAGGTCTACGAGGAATGGTACTGCTGGCCGCGCGGCGCCATGCTTGGCCAGAGCCTGCGCGAAGTGCACAGCGAAGAGCATTGCCAGCGCCTGGAGCCCTACGTCGAATTGGCGCTGTCCGGTGAGAGCGTGACCTTCGAGTTCGCCGAAACCAACCACAACGGCCAGGAGCGCTACATGTTGCGTTCCTACGTGCCCAACCGTCATGCCAGCGGCGAAGTGGTCGGCATCTTCGTATTGATCCGCGATATCACCGAGCGTCGCCGCACTGCCGAGGCATTGCACCAGGCCTATCAACATCTGGAGCAGCGCGTGCGCGAGCGCACCGCCGAGCTGACCACGGTGAACGACCAGCTGCGCCGCGAGATCGACGAGCGCACGCAGATGGAGGCGCGCCTGCGTGAGGCCAAGGGCGAGGCCGAGCAGGCCAACCTGTCCAAGACCAAGTTCCTCGCCGCGGTCAGCCATGACCTGCTGCAGCCGCTCAATGCCGCGCGGCTGTTCACCAGCGCGCTGTTGGAGAAGAACGACCTGAGTGGCTGCGCGCCGCTGGTGCGCAACGTCAGCAACTCGCTGGAAGACGTGGAAAGCCTGCTCGGCACCCTGGTGGACATTTCCAAGCTCGATGCCGGGGTGATCAAGCCGGATATCGCGCCGTTCGCGGTCAGCGAGCTGCTGGAAAACCTGGCTGCCGAGTACCACCAGATCGCCCGCAGCGAGGGCCTGCGTCTGGACTACCTGCCCAGCTCGGCGCTGGTACGCAGCGACGTGCAGCTGCTGGCGCGGATTCTGCGCAACTTCCTTAGCAACGCCATTCGCTACACCGCCAGCGGGCGCATCCTGCTGGGCTGCCGGCGGCGTGGCAACAGCCTGTCCATCGAAGTCTGGGACACCGGTATCGGCATCGCTCAGGACAAGCTGGTGGAGATATTCCAGGAGTTCAAACGCGGCGATAACGTGCAGCGCAAGCAGGATCGTGGCCTGGGCCTTGGCCTGGCGATCGTCGAGAAGATCGCACGCATGCTCGGCCACCGCATTCGGGTGGCGTCGCAACAGGGCAGGGGCTCGATGTTCGCCGTCGAGGTGCCGCTGACCCGGCGCGCGCCGCGCGTGCGCAGGGTGCAGGACAGCCCGGATCAGTTGCTCGAACGCCTCAGCGGCGCGCGGGTCTGGGTGCTGGATAACGACGCGGCGATCTGCGCCGGCATGCGCACCCTGCTCGAAGGCTGGGGCTGCCGGGTGGTCACGGCATTGAGCGAGGAAGACCTGGCGCGCCAGGTGGACAACTACCACGCCGAGGCCGACCTGCTGATCGCCGACTACCACCTCGACGACGAGCGCAATGGCGTCGACGCGGTGGCGCAGATCAACGCCCGACGCAGCACGCCGCTACCGGCGCTGATGATCACCGCCAACTACAGCAACGAGCTCAAGCAGCAGATGCGCGAGCTGGGCCACAGCCTGCTGCACAAACCGGTACGGCCGATGAAACTGAAGGCGGCGATGAGTCATTTGATGGAGCGTGGGGCCGGGGTTTGAGATGACGTGGGCTCCGTTGCGCACGGCGCACCTTACGGACGCCCTACGCTCAGGTCGCCACGATCCCGTAGATCCTATGTTCGGCCGC
>NZ_DJSX01000054.1:0-12707 GCF_002439135.1 Pseudomonas sp. UBA6323
CAGCGCCTCGCGCAGCAGCGGCCAGCCCTTCGGATCGTGATAGCGCAGGAAGGCCTTGTGCAGGCGACGCTGCTGCTCGCTCTTGACGATCTCCACGCCGTCGCTCTTGTAGGTCACCTTGCGCAGCGGGTTCTTGCCCGAGTGATA
This sequence comes from Pseudomonas sp. UBA6323, assembly GCF_002439135.1. Classification (NCBI taxonomy): domain Bacteria; kingdom Pseudomonadati; phylum Pseudomonadota; class Gammaproteobacteria; order Pseudomonadales; family Pseudomonadaceae; genus Pseudomonas; species Pseudomonas sp. UBA6323. Next base: position 148 of record NZ_DJSX01000054.1, read on the forward strand.
CATGGCCGTGGCGGTGGCCATCGGCGAGGGGTAGAACGCCTGCACCTGGTCGGCGCGGAAACCGTTGCGCTTGAGCCACAGGGCGAGGTTCATCATGTCCTCGTCGGTGGTGCCCGGGTGCGCGGCGATGAAGTACGGGATCAGGTACTGCTCCTTGCCCGCCTCCTTGGAGAACTTCTCGAACATCTGCTTGAAGCGGTCATAGCTGCCGATGCCCGGCTTCATCATCTTGTCCAGCGGACCGCGCTCGGTGTGCTCCGGGGCGATCTTCAGGTAACCGCCAACGTGGTGGGTGACCAGTTCCTTGACGTACTCTGGCGATTCGACGGCCAGGTCATAACGCAGGCCCGAGGCGATCAGAATCTTCTTCACGCCGGGCAGCGCACGGGCCTTGCGGTACAGCTCGATCAGGGAGCTGTGATCGGTATTGAGGTTCTCGCAGATGCCAGGGAACACGCAGGACGGCTTGCGGCAGTGACGCTCGATTTCCGGGTCCTTGCAGGCGATGCGGTACATGTTGGCGGTCGGCCCGCCAAGGTCGGAGACCACGCCGGTGAAGCCCGGCACCTTGTCGCGCATCTCCTCGATCTCGCGGATGATCGAGTCGTGGGAACGGTTCTGAATGGTGCGGCCTTCGGGCTCGGTGATCGGGCAGATGGTGCAGCCACGGAAGCAGCCGCGCATGATGTTCACCGAGAAGCGGATCATTTCGTAGGCCGGGATTTTCTCCTTGCCATACACCGGGTGCGGCACGCGCGCGTAGGGCATGCCGAACACGTAGTCCATTTCCTCGGTGGTCATCGGGATGGGCGGCGGGTTGAACCACACATCCACCTCGCCATGCTTCTGCACCAGCGCGCGGGCGTTGCCCGGGTTGGTTTCCAGGTGCAGCACGCGGTTGGCGTGGGCGTAGAGCACCGGATCGTTGCGCACCTTCTCGAACGACGGCAGACGGATCACCGTCTTGTCGCGGGTCATGCGCGGGCTTTCGAGAATCTGTACCACCTTGGCTTCGTTGGGGTCTTCAACCTCGCCTTTAGCCTGTTCGATGGCACAGGCTTCGGTGTCCTGCGTGTTGACGTAGGGGTTGATGATCTTGTCGACGCGACCGGGGCGATCGATGCGGGTCGAGTCGACCTCGAACCAGCCATCCGGCGTATCACGACGAATGAACGCGGTGCCGCGCACATCGGTGATGGCCTCGACCTGCTCGCCTCGCGACAGGCGCTGGGCGATCTCGACCACGGCGCGTTCGGCGTTGCCGTAGAGCAGGATATCGGCGGTGGCGTCCATCAGGATCGAGCGACGCACCTTGTCCTGCCAGTAATCGTAATGGGCGATACGACGCAGCGACGCCTCGATTCCGCCAAGAATCACCGGCACATGGGTGTAAGCCTCCTTGCAGCGCTGGCTGTAGACCAGGCTGGCGCGATCGGGGCGCTTACCGGCAATGCCGCCGGGGGTGTAGGCGTCGTCGGAGCGGATCTTCTTGTCCGCGGTATAGCGGTTGATCATCGAGTCCATGTTGCCCGCCGCCACGCCGAAGAACAGGTTCGGCTCGCCGAGCTTCATGAAGTCGTCTTTGCTGCGCCAGTCCGGCTGGGCAATGATGCCCACGCGGAAACCCTGGGCCTCGAGCAGACGACCGATGATCGCCATGCCGAACGAAGGATGATCGACGTAGGCATCGCCGGTGACGATGATGATGTCGCAGCTGTCCCAGCCGAGCAGGTCCATCTCTTCCCGGCTCATCGGCAGGAAGGGCGCAGGCCCGAAACACTCGGCCCAATACTTGGGATAGTCGAACAGCGGCTTGGCAGCTTGCATATTTTTTGATCAATGGGCTATCACGAGGGGCGCGGATAATAGCACAAATTTTGACCAAACCAGACTATTCCACTGGGTTTAATGCCGTGAGCAGCCTCGATGACAAGCGCTCAAGCGCCCCGGCTGGAATTCATCATGCGGCGTCTCGACCACCGGTTACGGGCTCGAAAGAGCAGATAATTCGGGCATTTGCCGGCGATAGCCAGGCGCCATATTTGTTTTCGTCCGATAACAATCCTGTGCATATACTCAAGCATTCGGCCAGTCGCCCCCAGGACACCTATGCTGCTGCGCTTCGCCTTCCTGCTAGTTCTTCTACTCGGACTGTCGACCACGGGCCTGGCCATGGCATCCGTGACGCTCACCGACGCCAGCAGCGGCATGCCGCTCAACGCCCATATCGAACTGCTGGAAGACACGGAAGGCAGCCTGAGCATCGACGACCTCACAGCCCCTGAGCAGCAGTCGCGCTTTCGCCCGGCCCATGGTCGTGCCAGCGTCGGCCAGAGCCTGAACCCGTGGTGGATAAAACTGACCCTGCAACGCGATGTGCGCGCCCCGGCCCATTGGGTGCTGGAAGTGGGCGCAGTGACCCAGCTCGACCTGCAGCTCTACCAGCCGAACGGCCAGGGCGCCTGGCAAATGCGCCAGTCCGGCGAGCGCGTGCCCTTCAGCGAGAGTCGCGACCATCCCTACCGACGCATGGTGTTCGACCTGCCGATGCTCGGTGAACAGCCGACGACCTTCTACCTGCGCACCTTTGATCCTGCCGGCAACTCCTTCCCGCTGCGCATCTGGCAGCTTGATGAACTCACGCAACTGGCCGCACGCGAGAACCTGGCGCTAGGCGCCATCTACGGCGTGGTCGTCGCGCTGCTGCTGTACAACCTGTTCATCCTCATCTCGCTGCGCGACAAGGCCTACTTCTGGTATGTGCTGACCACCGCCTTCGCCCTGCTATTCATCATGAGCATGACCGGGCATGCTGCGCAGTACCTGTGGCCGCATCATGCCGTGCCGGCGTGGCTCGACCGCATCACCCTGCCGTCGCTGTGGGGTCTGTTCGCCAGCCGATTCACCCAGACCCTGCTGCAGACCAAGCAATATGTGCGCTGGGCCCACCACCTGTTGAACATGGCCTGCGTGATCTATCTCTTCGCCATTGTCTTGACCCTGCTCGATCAGCGCTATCTGGCAGCCTGGGCCATCGCGCTGCTGTCGCTGACCAGCATCCCTGCCGCGCTGGGCAGTGCCGTGGTGCGCTGGCGCCAGGGCTTTTTTCCTGCGCAACTGTACCTTTATGGCTACGGCCTGGTGCTGGGCAGCGTGGCCGTCCTGCTGCTACGCACCACCGGCTTATTACAACCGGCCGAATGGAATGCCTATGTATTTCCACTGGCTGTGGCTGCGGAATCCATCCTGTTCTCTTTTGCCCTGGCGTATCGCATCCAGATACTCAAGCAGGAGCGCGCCGTGGCCCTGCAGCAAGCGGATCGTGAAAAAACCGCACGCCTGGCCCAACTCCAGGCCAGCGCCGATGAGCTGCAGGCTGCGGTGACCGCACGCACCGCCGAACTGGCCGCGACCAACGAACAACTGCGTGAACGCGAGTGCGAGCTGCAGCATGCTGCCTTCCACGACCTGCTGACCGAGTTGCCCAACCGCCGCTACCTGGTCGAGCGCTGCGAGTCGGCCCTGGCGCATGCCGAGCGACACAAGGAAAGCGTGGCGCTGCTGCTGATCGACCTGGATCACTTCAAGCCGATCAATGATCGCTTCGGCCATGCGGCCGGCGACCTGATGCTGCAGGTGATTGCCAGGCGCCTGCGCGAACACGTGCGCCTGGGTGACACGGTGGCGCGCCTGGGCGGTGACGAGTTCGCCGTGCTGATCTGCGGCAGCGACGCAGAAAGCCAGGCCCGCGAAATCGCCGAGCGCCTGCTGGCGGAGCTGTCCGAACCCGTGCACTACGGTGCCGAGCGCCTGCGCGTGACCATCAGCATCGGCGTGGCGCTCTATCCACGCCATGCGAAGAACTTCACTGGGCTGTACAAGATCGCTGACCAGGCGCTCTACCGCGTCAAGGAACTGGGACGCTCAGGCGCGCGCGTGCACGGTGATGATGGCGAGCTGACCGAGCAGGCCTGCCTGCAGCTGGACATTCTCAAAGTACCCAGCGGCCTGGCCTAGCCGATATAGCGACGCGGCACCCGTGCTGTGACTTTGCTCAGCAGCTCGTAACCAATGGTGCCGCAGGCTGCCGCCACCTCGTCCAGCGGCAGATTGGCGCCCCATAGCTCCACCGGCGAATCGACATCGGCCTCGGGCAGGTCGGTGATATCCACCGCCAGCATGTCCATCGACACCCGGCCCGCCAGCGTCGCGCGCTGCCCGTCGACCAGCACAGGCGTGCCGCTCGGCGCATGACGCGGGTAACCATCGGCATAACCGCAACTGACCGTGGCAATCCGCGAAGGCCGCTGCGCTACCCAGCTCGCGCCATAACCGACACTTTCACCAGCCGCCACTTCACGCACGGCGATCACCCGCGCAGCCAGAGTCATGGCGGGCCTGAGCCCAAGCTCGCGCGCACTCAGCTCGGCGAACGGCGTCGCCCCGTAGAGCATGATGCCGGGACGCAGCCAATCCATGTGCGCGGCGGGAATGGTCAGCACGGCCGCCGAGTTGGCCAGCGAGCGATGATTGAAGTCCAGGTCCAGCAGATCGAGAAAACGCTCGACCTGCTGCTCGGTGAGTGGATGCCCACGCTCGTCGGCACAGGCGAAATGGCTGAGCAGGTTGAGCTCGGCGACCTGGTCGGCGTCTTCAAGCTGCGCATGCCACTGGCGCAGGCTGGCGGCATCGAAACCGAGGCGATGCATGCCGGAGTCCAGCTTGAGCCAGACATTCAGTGGCCGCACCAGCTCACTGGACAGCAGCGCCTCGGCCTGCGCTGCACTCTGCACCACCAGATCCAGTCCCAGCTGCGCTGCGATGGCATATTCGCTAGCCTCGAAGCAGCCTTCGAGCAGCAGGATGCGCGCCTCGCCATGCATGGCGCGCACTTCCGCCGCCTCTTCCAGGCAGGCCACGGCGAAGCCATCGGCAGCGCCGTGCAGCGCCGTGACCACCTCACGCACGCCATGCCCATAGGCATTGGCCTTGACCACCGCAAAAGCCTGACGCCCCGGCGCGCAGCGCTTGGCGACGGCGTAGTTGTGGGCAATGGCGGAGAGGTCGACGATGGCAGCTAGCGGGCGCATGGCAGAAGGCCTGAACGAAAAACGGGCGCCCATCTTAACCGCTGGGCACCCGTTTTCATTGATCCAGAGCGTAGCCCGGATGGAATCCGGGAGCTTCTGCGTCAAGAGCCCCGGATTTCATCCGGGCTACAGAGCTCGCCCCTACGACGCCCGGGCTACGACTGTCATTCATCCTCGAACTGGTAGCTACCCGGTGCCAGATTCTCGAAGCGTGAATACTTGCCGAGGAAGGCGAGGCGCGCGGTGCCGAGCGGACCGTTACGCTGCTTGCCGATGATGATCTCGGCCACGCCCTTGTACTCGGTTTCCGGGTGGTAAACCTCGTCGCGATAGACGAACAGGATGATGTCGGCGTCCTGCTCGATCGCACCGGATTCACGCAAGTCGGAGTTGATCGGGCGCTTGTTGGGGCGCTGCTCCAGGCCACGGTTGAGCTGCGACAGGGCGATGACCGGGCAGTTGAATTCCTTGGCCAGGCCCTTGAGCGAGCGCGAAATCTCGGAAATCTCGTTGACCCGGCTGTCACCGCTGGAGCCCGGAATCTGCATCAGCTGCAGGTAGTCGACCATGATCAGACCGATCTCGCCGTGCTCGCGAGCCAGGCGCCGCGTACGCGCACGCATCTCGCTGGGAGAAATGCCCGCCGTATCGTCGATAAACAGCTTGCGGTCGTTGAGCAGGTTGACCGCACTGGTCAGGCGCGGCCAGTCATCGTCGTCGAGCTGACCGGCACGTACCTTGGTCTGGTCGATGCGCCCCAGGGAGGCGAGCATACGAATGACGATGGATTCCGAAGGCATCTCCAGCGAGTAGACGAGGATCGACTTGTCGCTGCGCATCAGCGCGTTCTCCACCAGGTTCATGGCGAAGGTGGTCTTACCCATCGACGGACGACCGGCGACGATGATCATGTCGGCCGGCTGCAGGCCGCTGGTCAGGTTATCCAAATCGTCGAAGCCGGTGGACAGACCGGTGATCGCATCGCCGTTGTTGAACAGCGTATCGATACGGTCGATGGCCTTGACCAGAATGTCGTTGATGCCCACCGGGCCACCGGTCTTGGGACGGTCTTCGGCGATCTGGAAAATCAGTCGCTCCGCTTCGTCGAGGATCTCCTCGCCAGTACGGCCTTCCGGCGCATAGGCGCTGTCGGCGATCTCGTTGCTGATGCTGATCAGTTTGCGCAGCGTGGCACGCTCGCGAATGATCTGCGCGTAGGCCTTGATGTTGGCCACCGACGGCGTGTTCTTGGCCAGCTCGGCGAGGTAGGCCAGGCCGCCGACCTGCGTCAATTGTCCTTCCTTGTCCAGCTGTTCGGACAGGGTGACCACGTCGAAGGGCTCGTTACGCTCGGCCAGCTTGAAGATCGCGCGGAAGATCAGGCGGTGATCATGGCGATAGAAATCGACATCGGAAACGCCATCGAGCACACGCTCCCAGGCATTGTTGTCGAGCATCAGGCCACCCAGCACTGCCTGCTCCGCCTCGATGGAGTGCGGAGGCACTTTCAGGGCTGCGGTCTGCAGGTCGTATTGCTCGGGGATGCTGATGTCGTTCATAGGCTCGAGAGGAAAATGCTGCGATAGAAAAACAAAGGGCACGGATCGCCGAAGCGATGCCGTGCCCGATTGTCAGCAGACCGACACCTGAGTGCAAGTCCGCCTGGCGGCTGCTTAATTAAGCAGCAACCACGATCACCTTAACGGTGGCTTCGACGTCGGTGTGCAGGTGCACAGCTACGTCGTATTCGCCGACCTGACGGATAGTACCGTTGGGCAGACGAACTTCGGCCTTGGCCACTTCAACGCCGGAGGCGGTCAGGGCGTCAGCGATGTCGTGGGTACCGATCGAACCGAACAGCTTGCCTTCATCGCCAGCAACGGCGGTGATGGTGACTTCCAGCTCAGCCAGTTGAGCAGCGCGAGCTTCAGCGGAAGCTTTCTTCTCGGCAGCGGCTTTTTCCAGCTCGGCGCGGCGGGCTTCGAACGCAGCTACGTTTTCAGCGGTAGCAGCGGTGGCCTTGCCTTGCGGCAGCAGGAAGTTACGGCCGTAACCGGCTTTAACATTCACTTTGTCGCCCAGGTTGCCCAGGTTGGCGATTTTTTCCAGCAGGATGACTTCCATTTGGGTCTTACCTCTTAACTTTTAACCTTCACCGTCCGCGGGCCCACTCTTGCGAGCGAGGCGACCGCGAAAATCAAACAGACTGTCGACGATGGCCAGAACCACCAGTAGCGGATAGATCAGCTGCATGAACAGCAAGAGCGTGATGTACATGCCCACCAGCCAGAAGCGAGCGAGCCCACCCTTCTCCACCAAGCCATGCACCAGGGCGATCCCGGCGAACAGCAGCGGCACACTGCACAGCGGCGTGAGCATGGCCAACTGCGGCCCCAGGTTGGGGCCTAGCATCATGCCCGCCAGCAGCAACAGCGCCTGCGGCAGCGACAGTCTCAGGGCGCGGAACTCGCGACCGAAACCGCCTGGGTTGTACAACACGGCCTGCCAGTAGCGCCCAAGAATCAGGCTCAGCAAGCTCAGGATCTGCAGCAAGGCTGCCAGCAATCCGGTCAGCACCGGTGCAATCAGCGCCTCGAGACGCTCGCGTTCACTCACCGCCAATTGCTGATGAGCCCCGTCGAACATGGTCGGCAGCAGCTTTTGCAGCTCACCGGCCATGGCCTCGATGGGTTCGCGGAACACCGCCCCGAGGACCACTCCATACACCAGGCCCAACGCCACACTGCTCAGCAGTATGCGGTTCCAGGTCCAACTGGCGCGCAACAACAACGCCAGGCTCAGCGCACCGACCAGCACCAGCAAGGTGCGCGGCTCGCCGAAATACCACCAGGCAATCGCCGGCAGCATGGCCCAGGCCAGGATGCCCATGGCATCGCTGGCTCCGCGCCGCAACAGCACCAGGCTGCCTGCGGCGGCACTCAACCAGAACAACAGCGGCATCGCTGCCGATCCCACCACCACGAGGGTGGCCTGCATACGGCCGCGCATGATGTATTCAGCCAGGGCGCGCATGCGATCTATTCCTTAACGCTTGTCGACTATCCGATCTCAGCGGCCGTGGCTGTCGGTGTAGGGCAGCAGGGCCAGGAAGCGGGCGCGCTTGATAGCGGTGGCCAGCTGACGCTGATAACGAGCCTTGGTACCGGTGATACGGCTGGGAACGATCTTGCCGGTTTCCGAGATGTAGGCTTTCAGGGTGTTGAGATCTTTGAAATCGATCTCTTTCACGTCTTCAGCGGTGAAGCGGCAGAATTTACGACGACGGAAGAAACGTGCCATGTGATTGGCTCCTCAATAGATCCGTGGATTACTCGTCAGCGTTGTCGCTGTCGTTGTTGTCGCTGTCATCGCCGTCGTTGGACTCGGCGTTTTCAGGACGTTCACGACGCTCGCGGCGCTCACTGCGGTTTTCTTCGGCCTTCAGCATCTCGGACTGGCCAGTGACGGCCTCGTCGCGACGGATGACTAGGTTACGGATCACGGCGTCGTTGTAGCGGAAGTTGTCTTCCAGCTCGGCCAGGGCCTTGCCGGTGCACTCTACGTTGAGCATCACGTAGTGAGCTTTGTGGACGTTGTTGATGGCGTAAGCCAGCTGACGACGGCCCCAGTCTTCCAGGCGGTGAATCTTGCCACCGTCTTCTTCGATCAGCTTGGTGTAACGCTCGACCATGCCGCCGACTTGCTCGCTCTGGTCCGGGTGAACCAGAAAGATGATTTCGTAATGACGCATAAATGCTCCTTACGGGTTGTAGCCTGCCAACTAATAGTGGTCAGGCAAGGAGTGGGTTTTTCTCGTGATGAGCTTGCCAGGCGGTAGGCGCAAAAAGGCCTGCCGTCACAGCAAGGGGCGCCATTCTAGAGAAGCCCCCCGCCGCGCGCAAGGCGAATTGGCGATTATTTGAACAACAGCGACCGGCCCTTTCCTGTAGGAGCGAATTTATTCGCGATCATGGGCCGACATCGACTCATCGCGAACAAATTCGCGCCTACAGGTCGCTTACTTACCCTTCCTCTGCCGTACCGCCTCGAACAGGCAGACGCCGGTCGCAACAGAGACGTTGAGACTGCTGACGCTGCCACCCATGGGCAGCTTGACCAGGTAATCACAGTGCTCGCGGGTCAGGCGGCGCATGCCCTTGCCTTCGGCGCCCATGACCAGCACCGTCGGGCCGGTCATGTCGAGCTGGTACAACTCCTGCTCGGCCTCGCCAGCGGTGCCGACCACCCAAAGGCCCTTCTTCTGCAGTTTTTCCAGAGTGCGCGCCAGGTTGGTCACGGCGACCAGCGGAATCACCTCCGCCGCGCCGCAGGCCACCTTGCGCACGGTGGCATTGAGGGTGGCGGACTTGTCCTTGGGCACGACCACCGCCAGCGCACCCGCCGCATCGGCGGTACGCAGGCAGGCGCCCAGGTTGTGCGGGTCGGTCACGCCGTCGAGCACCAGCAGCAGCGGTACGCCCTCGCTACGCTCGAGCAGTTCGTCGAGCATGTTCTCGCCCCAGACCTGGCTCGGGCTGACCTCGGCGACCACGCCCTGGTGCACGCCTTCGGCCCACTCGTCCAGCTCCTGGCGCTCCTTGTGCCCGACCGGCACGCGATGCTGCGCCGCCAGCTCCAGCATCTGCTGGATGCGTGGCGCCTGGCGGCTCTCGGCCAGCCACAGTTGCTTGACCCGCTTGGGGTGGTGGCGCAGCAGCGCCTCCACGGCATGCACGCCGTAAACCTTTTCCAGCTGGCTCATCGTTTCGCCTTACGCTTGCTCGGCTTGCTGCCACTCGCCTCGGCCTTGCCCTTGGGCGCCGGCGCACCCTTGCGATGGCCGGAGGGTTTCTTCGCCGGCGCCTTGCCGCCACCTTTCTTGGCGCTGTCGAGCAGGGCCTTCTTCACTTCGCGGCTTTTCTGCACATCGGTATTGCCCATGCCGCGAGACTTACCGCTACGGCGCGCATCATCGTCCTTGCCGGTCTTGCCCTGGCTCAGTTCGAAATCGATCTTGCGCTCGTCCAGATCGACGCGCATCACCTTGACCTCGACGCTGTCGCCAAGACGGAAGCTGCGGCCGCTGCGCTCGCCGGACAGGCGATGGTGAACCGGATCGAAGTGATAGTAGTCGGCCGGCAGCGCGGTCACGTGCACCAGGCCCTCGACGTAGATGTCACGCAGCTCGACGAAGATGCCGAAGCCGGTCACCGCAGTGATCACGCCCTCGAAGGTCTCGCCGACGCGGTCCTGCATGAACTCGCACTTGAGCCAGTTGACCACGTCACGGGTCGCCTCGTCGGCACGGCGCTCCGTCATCGAGCACTGCTCGCCGAGTTTTTCCAGGGTCGCTTCGTCGTAGGGATAGATGCGCGCCTTGGGCATGGTCGCCGCACCGGCACGCTCCACATGCTTGGTTTCGCGCTTGGAACGGATCACGCTGCGAATGGCGCGGTGCACCAGCAGATCGGGGTAGCGACGGATCGGCGAGGTGAAGTGGGTATAGGCCTCGTAGTTCAGGCCGAAGTGCCCTTCGTTCTGCGCGCTGTACACCGCCTGGCTCAACGACCGCAGCATCACGGTCTGGATCAGGTGATAGTCCGGACGCTCGCGGATGCTTTCCAGTAGACGCTGATAGTCCTTGGGCGACGGGCCGTCCTTGGACTTGCCACGCTGCAGCGACAGACCCAGCTCGCCGAGGAAGGCCTTGAGCTTCTCCAGGCGCTCCAGCGGCGGGCCGTCGTGCACGCGGTACAACGACGGAATCTCGTGATCCTGCATGAAACGCGCGGTGGCCACGTTGGCGGCCAGCATGCACTCCTCGATCAGCTTGTGCGCATCGTTGCGCTGAGTCGGGCGGATCTCGTCGATCTTGCGATCGGTGCCGAAGACGATGCGCGTCTCCTGCGTCTCGAAATCGATGGCGCCGCGCTCGTGACGCGCCGCGACCAGCACCTGGTACAGCGCATAGAGCTGGTTGAGGTGCGGCAGGACTTCCTTGTACTCGCTGCGCAGGGATTTGCCCTCGCTGCTCTTGGGATCCTCCAGCATCAGGCTGACCTTGTTGTAGGTCAGGCGCGCATGGGAGTGGATCACCGCCTCGTAGAACTTGTAGTCGACCATCTGGCCGCTCTTGGACATGGTCATTTCGCAGACCATGGCCAGGCGATCGACATGCGGGTTGAGCGAGCACAGACCGTTGGACAGCTCCTCCGGCAGCATCGGCACGACGCGCTCGGGGAAATACACCGAGTTGCCACGCTCGACCGCCTCGGCGTCCAGCGCCGAACCGACCTTGACGTAGTGCGATACGTCGGCGATGGCCACATAGAGCTTCCAGCCGCCGGAGAACAGCTTCCAGCGGCTGCTGTTCTTCTCGCAGTACACGGCGTCGTCGAAGTCGCGGGCGTCTTCGCCGTCGATGGTGACGAAGGGCAGATGACGCAGATCGACGCGCTTCTCCTTGTCCTTCTCTTCCACTTCAGGCTTGAGCTTGCGCGCTTCCTTGATCACGCCTTCCGGCCAGACGTGCGGGATGTCGTAGCTGCGCAGCGCCACGTCGATCTCCATGCCCGGCGCCATGTAGTTGCCGATCACCTCGACGATATCGCCCTGCGGCTGGAAGCGCTGGGTCGGCCAGTGGGTGATCTTGATCTCGACGAACTGACCGATGCGCGCACCGGCGGTGCGGCCCGGCGTGACCAGCACTTCCTGCTGGATCTTGGGGTTGTCGGCGACGACGAAACCGATGCCGTTCTCTTCGTAGTAACGGCCGACGATGCTCTCATGAGCGCGTTCGATCACCTCGACGATGCCGCCTTCACGGCGACCACGGCGATCGAAACCCGCCACCCGCACCAACGCGCGATCACGATCGAACACCAGGCGCATCTGCGCCGGGCTGAGGAACAGGTCGTCACTGCCGTCGTCCGGCACGAGGAAGCCGAAACCGTCGCGGTGACCGCTGATGCGCCCGCAGATCAGGTCGAGCTTGTCCACCGGGGCGTAAGTGCCACGACGGGTATAGATGAGCTGACCGTCGCGCTCCATGGCGCGCAGTCGGCGGCGCAGTGCTTCGAGCTGGTCGTCGGTGTCGAGACCGAACTCTTCGACCAGTTGCTCACGGCTGGCAGGCGAACCACGCTCGGCCAGATGGGCCAGGATCAGTTCGCGGCTGGGGATGGGGTTGTCGTATTTTTCCGCCTCGCGGGCGGCCTCGGGATCGAGGGATTGCCAATCGGCCATGTAGGAAGGATTACCTATGCTTATGTATAAAGGTGTATGCCATCTGCCTATTGAAGCGCGAAAACGGCATTCACGGCAGCTTTTCCGGCGACAATAATTTTTTTACGGTCAGGGGTTTACAAGGTAAATGCCCGCCCGTATAGTTCGCGCCCACAGCGTCAAGCAGACGTTGTAACACGAAGCAGATGAGGAATCATCGGTTTCAGTGCCCAGGTGGCGGAATTG